>NZ_MWQG01000075.1:0-4930 GCF_002210365.1 Fibrobacter sp. UWH1 | reverse complement strand
AGCCCATTTTTTGTTTAATTTAGGCGAATGTCAACAAAAAAGGGTGGCGAAGCCACCCACACATGTTGATGAAGAACCTAAAAATTAAAAAATTAGTTTGTCAAATCAGGAATTATTTCAACAAACTCCTAACCCATTCTGGAACATCGTTTGAAACGGCAATTGTTTTACCAGACTTTATTAATGCAACTCGCCTGAATCTTTTGGAATTGTCATAAAGTTCAACTTTATTGCATAGTGGGAGAATTTCTTTTAGCTTTTCAAGAGATTCTTTATAGCGCCGTTCTATGTCAGCTTCGGGGATTCCATGCCCGCCTGCGGCAACTCGCAGGAGAACGCGTTGCTTAGCAATTTCTGCAGAATCCACATACACGAAATAAAGTTCAATTGTGTAACCAAGACTTTGTGCCTTTTTGATGTTTTGAATGGCACTTTTACCACAAAGAGTTGTTTCTTGGTTGAAAGAAGTCAAAGAAGCGAAATAGGTCTTGATTTTCTGAATTGCAATCTTGCCAGCCGTTACGACATCAGCGGCATTTCTCCAATCTCCATTGTTTTGGCGAACAATTTCGTCAACATTTACTCTAGGAATGTCGAAAATATCCCTATTTGTTTGATATAGGGTTGATTTTCCAGAACCGTTGGGACCTGCGAAAACAATGTATTTAGGCAATTAAAACCTCTTTGCGGCGATGACTTCTTCTTGCTTCTGCTGCAAAATTAAATCGCTTACCAACGCAAAGAAACGGGCTTCTTCTTCAGAACGAGCCTTTTCAAGAATGTCAGAAGTTTCGTCAAAATTCATCTTCTTGCATTCGTCGTACAGTTCTTGCAATTTTTCAATTTGACACATGTTAAAACTCCTTTGACAACAATATAGATATTTCTATCGCAAAAACAAATAGATGCAAAAAGAGCCCCGCCTCCAATGAGACGGGGTTCTTTAAGTTTAGGCTAGATTCCCGCTTTCGCGGGCATGGATCCTTCGTGCTTACGCACTCAGGATGACGTCTACGTTACACCTCTTCAATAGAAGCATGATACTCCTGCAAGCTCTTCACTTCGCCCTTGCCAGCCTTGGCAGCGGCGATGCCCTTGACGGTGTCGAGAGCGGCAGCCAGGGTGGTGATGTAAGGAGTCTTGTACTTGATGGCAGCCTTACGGATGGCGGATTCATCGGCAACAGCGTCGCGGCGAGCCCACGGGGTGTTGATGATGAGGTTCACCTGCTTGTTCAGGATGACATCCAGAACGTTGGGGCGGCCTTCGGCGATCTTGTTCACCACTTCGCACTTGACGCCAGCCTTTTCGTAGAACTTGGCGGTGCCTTCGGTGGCGTAGATCTTGAAGCCCAGTTCCTGGAAACGCTGGCCCACTTCGATAGCCTGGTCGCAGAGGTTGGTCTTGTCAGACAAGCTGATAAGAACTGCACCGCTGGAAGGCAGGATGGAGCCTGCGGCTTCCTGGCTCTTGTAGTAAGCCAGGGCGAAGTCTTCGGAGAGGCCCAGCACTTCACCGGTGGAACGCATTTCAGGGCCGAGAACCGGGTCAACCTTGGGGAACTTGTCAAACGGGAACACAGCTTCCTTGGCGCCATGGTGCTTGAACTTTTTGTCCTTCAGCTTCAGATCTTCCAGCTTTTCACCCATCATGAGGCGGGTAGCAAGGCGGGCCATCTGAGTGTTACAGACCTTGGAGACCAGAGGCACGGTACGGCTTGCACGCGGATTTGCTTCGAGAACGAAAACCTTGCCGTCTTCGATAGCATACTGCATGTTCATGAGACCGCAAACGTGGAGGGATTCAGCAATCTTACGAGTGTAATCCTTGATGGTCTTCAGGTTGGACGCCTACGGCGTCCGCTGCTGCGCTCGGTCATAAAAATAAACAAGTTTATTTTTGCGACACTCGCTTGCAAGCCATTGCTTCGGTAATGGTTACAGGCGGGATAATGCAAGAATTGTTTTTTTATGGGCGTTCCCCGGCTCCCTAAAACCACCAGACAAAAACAGCCACCGGGTCGGGCTATATTTTAGGGGCAGTCACCTTCGCTACGCTCGTTGCCCGCCTCCTAAAACGGAGCCTTGCTACGCAAGTCTCCGCCCATATGGGTCACTATCCCTAACGTGATAAGAAAAGAGCAAATCTGTGATTTGCTCTTTTCTTATCAACATGTCTTACAGCTCATTGTTCCCAATGTTCTCGCAAAGTTTGCACCGTTGCATCGTCACGCATTTTTCGACCATTCTTTCTTACCAACTTCACGCAACCTTCAGGAAGATTAAATTCTTTCTCAATTCTCGCTATGGCACTTCTTAACAAAGAATTACTGTTTATGGCTCTTTTTTGAGGCATGTAAAACTCCTTTTATCTTGTACGTTCTACTAAGTATTTTGAACAGGTAAAGCCGTTTCTTGCACACCATTTCTTTATGTCCCTATATGTAAGGGGGCTAGAAAAGAATTCCTTGTCCTTCTCACTTATGGCTATATCGCTATTTACTGTTCTAGGCGGATTTATATCATTTTTCTCATAGTATTTATCTAAGGTTTTCTTGTCAGTTTTAATAGTTACAGCATATATACCATGATAGTATCCAACATACGGATTAAATTCTAATTCTGAAATGTTAAATCCGATTTCTACATTTTCAACAGAGGGATGCAGCGTGAACGGCATATACGCACCAAACGAAAATAAATCAAATACGGATACAACCAAGGCCGTAGCATCATTCATATCTTTTGAAGGAGCTTCTACATAAGAAACGGTTCTGTTCTTTTTCTTCTCTATAGTTCCATATCCTTTGTAAGCTTTACCTTGATTAACAAGAGTCATAGGCACGAAGTCATCTTCAGAAAGAAGTTTGAAAATTTCATTATACAACAAATTTGCTTTAGCTTTTGTTATTGACTTATTTTTTAATGCTGCTGCAATAAAGCGTTCTTCAGTTATGATAACGTTAATGTCGTAATGATTTAACTTGCAGCCTCTATTTAGATAGTTGAAATATTTCGTGTAGTCAAATTCTTTATTTCCCATTTCATGCTGAATTTCAACCTCGTAGATTGTTGAAAAATAATTTGCATACTGCACAGAATCTGAAAAACAGCCTTTAGCGGGAAGAAGTTTTTCTATCCTTTTCTCAATTCCTTTTACTGTCGGTGCATAATTGGCAAAAGGTATTCCAGAGCCATCGCTTTTTAAAATTTTATAAAATGCGGATGACAATTTAACAGCTTCGCGAACTCGTCCTTCTCCATAGACGGAATCAATGTGTTGAATAGCAATTTCTAATCTTTTGTTCAGTTCTTCAGAACAAGCCTCATCTTTCCCTGCACATGATTGAAGCGATTCGTAGGATCTTTCGCTTACAGGAGATGATTGCTTAACTTTCGTTGCAACCTCTTTTTGTTTAGGATTTTCATAATTTGACTTTACTGTATCGGGGGCAGGATCCGTTATCAAAAGTGCAAAAACAATTAATCCACCAATAACAAAATAGGGAATAGCTAATATTTTAAAGAAAATAGAAGTAGCGGTCGATGCTTGAATCAATTTTTTTTCATTATCAAAATAGTTATTCCCAGCAATTTTAACGAAATCTAGAATGGTAAGGACAAATGTTATAAAGAAGAAAAAACATGAAATTTTATTTTGCATTAGAGCGAATACAATGCACAATAAACTTATTATTAATCTTGTTATTCCGGATTT
The DNA here is from genome assembly GCF_002210365.1 of Fibrobacter sp. UWH1. Lineage (NCBI taxonomy): Bacteria > Pseudomonadati > Fibrobacterota > Fibrobacteria > Fibrobacterales > Fibrobacteraceae > Fibrobacter > Fibrobacter sp. UWH1. The sequence goes on along the minus strand of NZ_MWQG01000075.1, from coordinate 1,213 downwards.
AGTGCGTCCTGCGTAAATAGAATGCATTCCGAAAAATCCTAAAAACAAGCACAACAGCATTGTGATTACAGACTCTTTATCGGAAACTTCGTGGATTATCTCAGCCTGGTCTTCTTCGATAAAGTCATTCAAATTTAAATTTGACATTTTGTACTCCTTGTGAATAATGAAAAATCAATTTAAGGATGCTTAATATTTTGCATGAGGGCAAGGATTTGGCATTTTCATCAATTCGAAATCTGATGCATATGTTCTTGGCGGAATGGAAACTTTTATCGAAGCGTCTGTAATGTCCACCACAACACGAAGGCGAAGATTATTGTCTAAACAGGCCATTGCGTTCGGATAAAAATTTTCGCGATTTACGGGCGCTCCTAAATGTAATTCTTCGCATTTAGCAGATTCTCTTCCTAATCCGTAGTAAATACCATTACCTTCTTTCTGTAAAATTCGTGTGACCGTTTTGCATGCCTGATCATTAATTTTTGCAATCTCATATTTTTGACCTTCGCGATCGTCTCCACAAGCTGTAAACGATACGGAAGCTGCAATAGTGACAACTGCCGCAAGAAATGAACTGATTTTCTTCATCTGTTACTCCATTGAAATGAGGTTAATTACTTGAATCAACCCTCATTCAACAAGGTGCCACATCTATTTCCAGAAAACAAAAAAAGGACGTGGATCGCTGCATTTACCTAAACGGGGCTCTAGACAACCTCTGAACGATAAACGCAAACGACCCACGCCCCCAAAGGGCTGTTGCCTATGGCCTACACAGCCAAAAGACCAGCTTAACGAGCCGGTACAGCAAACTGAAACATACCGTAAAAACGGCATGCCTGCGTGAGCGCTCGCCTTGTCCTCGTTCAGATGAAATTGTCTAGATTTCGTTTAGAGAACAAGAGCAAAAACTCTATTTTCCTAAAATATAACTTAAATTTCGTGGTTTCAATAATCTACCATTTTAATTTTTTATCAAAACAGTTTGTTTTTACAGCAAAACATCGTTATCTTTTTGTGGATTTCATATATTTATCCAAGGAGGTTATTATGACAACGCTGCAAATGGATGCCATTAGGCGGATTGAAACTTTGTCCGACGACAAGGTTTTTTATGTCATTCAAATCCTTGACGGTTTGGATGGTCTCTTAAGAGATGCCAAAGAAAAGCAAACTGCACGAGATCAGGCCTTTGACACCCTTGAGAAGA
>NZ_MWQG01000074.1:0-5039 GCF_002210365.1 Fibrobacter sp. UWH1 | reverse complement strand
AAATGAGTATCTTTTGAAAAAGTTCAACATTATGCGTTAGCGATTAGAAATCGCCTCATTAAATGGCATAAAACTACTTATCATCGGGCTATATTCACCACTCATCTTTATCGTCTCATAATCTTCATACGAGAAACATTCCACATAAGTTCTTTTTCTCACAGATGTAGACAAGAAATCGTCAAGTATATTTTTTGAAGAAATCTTGTCTGTGACAAAATAAATGTCTGGATTAGCGATAAAGAACGAATCTATTTTATCACCACTCATTGGCGTGTAAAGAGAATCTATTGGAAATGATTTGAACTCTTTTGCGAAAACAGCATTTCCCTTGCCATCTTTTCTAACCCGTAGATGCCAAGCAATCCAGTCGTGAAACGCAACAACCAAACTGTCCTTGGTCAAAAGCAAGTCTAATTCTAAATACTTGAAGCCTCTTTTAGCACTATGATTTAGAGCCTCCAAACTTTCACTCATTACTGAAGAACCTACATTGCCTCCACCATGAGCAATATAAGACTGCTCCGTAATTGATCCACCCAAAAGATGTTTGGCAATGGCTATAAAAAAAACTACTCCGAATAAAAGAATATGTATTTTTACAAAATATTTAATTATCGACATTCGTACAATTTAATTTCCTGTCCATCAGGCATTAAATAAGAATCTACAGACTTAAATTCAGTCAAATCTAAACTTGATACTAGATGAGAGATTTCCTTTTTGTCGCATAAAAAATTAACATGGTCAACAAGAAAATCTACATCAGCTGTGGCTTGATCCATAAATTTGTGATATGTTCCCTTTTGAGCAATAGAATCTAAATTTGCCTTATAAAAAATAAAATTGTCTCGTTTTAAAGCCTCTCTAAACTGATTCTCAAAAAGAGGCTCCCCTATATGCGTTGTTTCGCAAAAATAAGCACCAGTCAAAAACTGAACTCTCGGCAAATAAGAAAACTTACCAGACACTGCGTAAAAAATTTTACCTCGATTTTCCACTTGAGGGAAAATTGTTTCTTTCCAAAATACATCAATATTCTTTTCTGCTTGAATTAAATCCTTCTCTCTATGTTCATATCCGTCCATTGCGAAAAAAAGAAGGAATGCCGCATAAAAAAGCATTGGGAAACCAGCGTAGATTTTCGATTTTTTTTTCCTTTTTAGCAAAAGAATAACAAACAATGCTGCACAGAATAAAAGCGTGAGAAACCAAAAATACAAGGTTTGCTTCGGAAAACCCACAAAAATATTGGACTCACGATAATCGAAATTCATTAGACAATCCAATAGAACAACAAAAGTCGTCAGTTTCAAATACAACTTTTTTAACGAATAATGTTTCGTTGCAACAAAAATAACCACAAAAATCGGAATCAGTAAAAATTGAGGAACAGCGCAATAAGCTAGAACAAGAACAAATAAAAAAACTTTTGTTTTCAAATCAAATAAAAAATTTATCTGGTAACAAAGCATTAATAGCAAAACGAAATGCAATAAAAAAATACTCGATGAAAATTTAAACACACTCTGAATATCAATAGGAATAGCAGGGATCAAATCCTGCATAAGCATAACTGTATATGACTGAATTATATAAAGTATTCCAGAAACAATGCATAAAAGAATCAGCAATGTTTTTAAAGACAATACTTTCTTACTCTTAAGAAACAATAATAGAGCGGGCAACATGATCATCCACAAATAGTTGGGCATGAACATAGCGAAACTACATATAACAAACGCAAAATCGTAATTTGTAAATTCTTTTCGAGAGAATAAGAAAAAGCGATTTTGAAATACAATTGTTAAAAAAAACAAAACCGACGAAATAAAAACCAACCATTCTACACGCCAGGTTTGAACTTGATATAGAAGAATGTGCTTGCCAACGCCTCCCGTAGCAGACCAATACAAGCCAATTAGACACACCCAAAAAAAACACTTCGCTAATTTGCGGACATTTGCATTACCGGTACATTTGGGAACAACAATGCCTAAATAAAGGATTCCCATAATTTCCCGAGCGAGCATTTCGTATGTGACGTCATGCTTTTGGGTACATTCTCCCCAATCCTGAGGATAAATATCAAAGCCGCCTTTGTGCAATAGATAGGTCAAAGGAAGTAATAGAGATGTAATAGCAATTGGATAGATTGTTTTCGGATAATAATGAAAAAGCCATAGAGGCAAACACCAGCCTGCAGTCAATGGATGGATTAGTGATCCCACTAAAAACAAACTTAAACTTATTTTTTTTCTATTCCCAAATAAAAATCCAAGGCCAAATAAAGCAAAACCAAAGGAAAGTGATCTAGAACAAACAAAATTTTCCACATATCTAAAAAAGGAAACATTTGCGTTCGGCATATTGTAACCAAAGAAACCGATAAACGCAAATAAAAACGGTATATACCAAATTCGGCAATAGGAGTATTGCGTGAATTTACGTACCATATATATGGCGGCAACAATCCACGTAAACTGAGTAATGAAACAAAATATTTCAGATCCTAAATCAACCGAAAATAGTTTTAAAAAAACAAGATATATTGACGTGAAAATCCCATATGAATCTTGGTTCCCATACATAAAGGGAGGATCATTCAAAAATCTTTCCGGATGTATATTATATACTGTTTGAAGAAGATACAATCTAGCATCTCCAATTATTCCGTCATAATGATGAAGGCAGAAAAACAGAGGTATTCCCAAAATAAAGGGCAGGTACTTATTCTTTAATATTTCGACTAACGCCGTTTTATAACTATTCATTTACAACCACCATTGGAACCCATCTGTGGTAAAAAGATGAGGAAAAATATTTTTTTACCATACCACCCGGGCGATGATCTCCGCGAATCACAAAACGATACTCAGGATGTTTCTGTGCAAGCCATGCAATTCTACGAGCTGTATTCAACTGACGAGTTGTATAAAAGCAATCCGACAAATCCTGACCTAAGTATTCACATTCTTTCGCTAGAGGAATATTTTCATCACCTTCATAGGGTGGATGAGCATCCAAGGTTGTCCAATAGACAAACTTTGGAATTGAATCATTCAGCAAGCCATCAATAAAGTCAACAATAGATGAATCGCAAATTCCCTTGAAGCCGTAGTTGCAGGAAGTCAACTTTTTTGCTTCAAAATCCGGTTTGAATAGAAGGGAATCGAATCCATATTTTGAATAATTTTTCTTCCGTTCGTAAAAGTCTCCATTGTAGCCATGAACATACCAGGTCTGCAAGCCTGTTGATCGAAGATCCTTCAATAGTTCAAAGTCCTCAAATTCGGCCCCCTGCGTGTGAGCCTCATTTCGTTTTAACAAACCTGAGAATGATACTTTTGCGGAGTCATAGGGAGACAATAACAACTGCGTATAACCATCATCTTTATTCACACCCCAACTTTCAACTAAAATCATTACCGTCGGCTTATCAAGTTCCATTGACTTTGTCGAATCCCAAATATCAAACTTTTCCTGAGTGCTTTCTTGCAAATAAATATTTTGGCTAACGACCGCACCAGACAAACACTGCCACACAAAATTTCTTATAGGAAACGACAATATAGGCTGTCGAGATTGGATATTACCAACACCCAAATGAAGCCCCAAAGCTAATAGTAAAATAGCCATACCCTTAACTGGAGATATCTCGCAAACATTCTTCGGCAGAAGAATCTTTCGCGCAAAAACAAATTGTAGAAGCATCGCAAAGCAAGGGACAAACACAAATACAATAGGCCCCCACCAATAGAATGTGGACAAGGACCAAATATCAGAAACAAACAATGTATAAGTTGAATAAAAGAAAACACTACATACACCAATAAAGGAGAACAAACCAACTGCAAGAAATTCAAATGTTTTTACATACCGGTTTTGTGCAAAAGGAGGCAAAGAACTTAAAATCAACACAGAATAAATGCCTGCAGTTGTAAAATCGGCGGGAGTACACGCTTTTACCGCATAAACTGCGACAACAGGCAAAAACGCTAATTTCCATGCATATTTCTTGGACGGTAAACACAATAGCACAAGAAGGAAAAGAATATCCCAAGATACAAAGCCCAACACAAGAGGTGAATCAAAATATTCACAAGCAAGATAGGGCAAAATTGCAGCGCAAATTGCAGTTATAAGAAGCGAGGATAAAATTGATTTAAAAGCCATAATTACAATAATAATAGTAAGAAAATAACTCCATGAAATTTCATGGAGTTAAATGCACCTCAAGTTTGCAATATATCACAGTCTATTAAATTTTCTCATTTCCTTATCCAAAAATGCATCCACATATTTGGCATAAATCAGCGTGGTATCCAGATTCCGGTGGCCAAGCAACTTACTCGTGGCAGGGAGAGGAATTCCAAGAGAAATGCAAGTCGTGGCAAATGTGTGCCTCGCCAAATGACAGTGAATATACTTAGTAAAGCCTAGTTTCTTAGCGGCACGTCGTAAACGCTTGTTGAACGTTGAATTTTCAACTACATGGAAAACAGGATTGTTACCGACTAATTTATTAGGAAGAAGCAGCCTTGCCTGAACAGGAATTGGAATATACACAGCCTCCCCCGTCTTATGGGTCTGCTTGCGAATTTTCCAGTCATAGATTTCGTTACAAGTCAAAGATTGCAGATCACTGTAACGAAGCCCCGTAAAGCAACTGAAAAGAAAAACTTTGACACATTCGCTCTCCTCCGTTGTCAACACCGACTGTCGATCAGTAAAATACAAATAGAGCATTTTCAATTCTCGCACAGTCAGGAAACCGCGCCTTGTATAAACCCGTCCAATCCTCACCCCCTTGAACGGATCATTTTCTATTACACCCTCTCTACGTAACCGGTTCACGAAAATTCTAAAGACAGACAAAGCCTTCGTCACGGTTGCGGGTTTATTTCCCAACTCCTGCATATGGGCCTTAAAATCGCGAATCAATCTTTCATCAATTGCAGAGCAATCAAGTTCAGGAGAAAAATGAGGCATCATCAACATGTGTGGAAGCATTTAGGCAGCCTTGCTAGATGATTCTC
>NZ_MWQG01000073.1:0-5178 GCF_002210365.1 Fibrobacter sp. UWH1 | reverse complement strand
CGTGAATCCAGCGGCGACCTACTCTCCCGGACCCGTAGGCCAGGTACCATCGGCGATAGGAGGCTTGACTTCCGTGTTCGGAATGGGAACGGGTATGACCCTCCCTCGATAACCGCTGAAACAATCTCTCCGGCAGTAACCTGCAACCAGCGACTCTACTGAGTGGCTGAAGTAAAGGTGATGAATCCTAGCTGCTCACGCGACGCGTGTCGAACGTCATCGTTGAAAGAAAGGAAAAGCTCTCACGGGCTATTAGTACGACTCGGCTCAACGTGTCGCCACGCTTACACCTGTCGCCTATCGACGTCGTAGTCTCCGACGGCCCTTCAGGGGGTTGCCCCCGCGAGACCTGATCTTGGGAACGGCTTCACGCTTAGATGCCTTCAGCGTTTCTCCGATCCGTACACGGCTACCCGGCAATGCCGCTGGCGCGACAGCCGGTACACCGGAGGTACGTCCGACCCGGTCCTCTCGTACTAAGGTCAGCTTCCCTCAAGTCTCGTACGCCCACACCGGATAGGGACCGAACTGTCTCACGACGTTCTGAACCCAGCTCGCGTGCCGCTTTAATTGGCGAACAGCCAAACCCTTGGGACCTTCTCCAGCCCCAGGATGCGACGAGCCGACATCGAGGTGCCAAACCTCCCCGTCGCTATGAACGCTTGGGGGAGATCAGCCTGTTATCCCCAGAGTACCTTTTATCCATTGAGCAACGGCCGTTCCACGCTGTACCGCGGGATCACTAAGCCCTACTTTCGTACCTGCTCGACGTGTCCGTCTCGCAGTCAAGCTCCCTTATGCCTTTATGCTCTGCGCGCGATTGCCGACCGCGCTGAGGGAACCATTGGATGCCTCCGTTACCTTTTAGGAGGCGACCGCCCCAGTCAAACTGACCATCAGACACGGTCCCTGTCCCGGATGACGGGACGAGGTTAGATCTCAAAACGGGCAAGGGTGGTATTTCAAGGATGGCTCCACGACGACTGGCGTCGCCGCTTCAAAGCCTCCCACCTATCCTACACATGCCAGTCCTAAAACCAATGTCAAAATACAGTGAAGGTTCATGGGGTCTTTCCGTCCAGGTGCGGGTTGCCGGCATCTTCACCGGCACTGCAATTTCGCCGAGTCCCGGGAGGAGACAGTGCAGAAGTCGTTACACGATTCGTGCAGGTCGGAACTTACCCGACAAGGAATTTCGCTACCTTAGGACCGTTATAGTTACGGCCGCCGTTTACCGGGGCTTCGATTCAGCGCTTCGCGTGAGCTGACGCCTCCTGTTAACCTTCCGGCACCGGGCACGTGTCAGACCATATACATCCACTTGCGTGTTAGCATGGCCCTGTGTTTTTGGTAAACAGTCGCTTCTGCCGTTTCCCTGCGACCTCCTGCAGCCCTGGACTGTCCATCCTCACCGCTGGAGGCTCCCCTTATCCCGAAGTTACGGGGTTAATTTGCCGAGTTCCTTCTCCCGAGTTGTCTCGAGCACCTTAGGCTATTCGCCTCGTCCACCTGTGTCGGTTTACGGTACGGGCCACATCAATACTCCCTTAGGGGGTTTTCCTGGCACGGGCCCACGAGACTCAGCTTCCGGCCGAAGCCTTCCACCGGTCCGGCGCCTGGGGCATGTACCGGGGGGATTTGCCGCCCCGGAGCCTTGCACGCCATCCGCGACATCCATCAGTCGCTACTCGCTGTCCCATGCGTCGCCCCGTCGGTCAAACGCAGTGATGTGGGTGCGGGAATGTTCGCCCGCTTGTCATCGGCTACGCCTCTCGGCCTCGTCTTAGATCCCGACTGACCCCGGGGGGATTATCCTTGCCCGGGAACCCTTGGACTTACGGTGTGCGGGTTTTTCACCCGCATTTTCGCATACTCATGCCAGCATTCTCGTTTCCGATACCTCCAGCGCGCATCGCCACGCGCCTTCCCAGGCCTACGGAACGCTCTCCTACCACTCATTGCTGAGTCCATGACTTCGGTGATGTGCTTAGTCCCGATCATTTTCGGCGCGGGGTCGCTTGACCAGTGAGCTATTACGCTTTCTTTAAAGGGTAGCTGCTTCTAAGCTAACCTCCTGGCTGTCTGTGCAACCCCACATCCTTTACCACTTAGCACATACTTGGGGACGCTTAGTCGATGGTCCGGGTTGTTTCCCTTTCGTCCGCTGATCTTATCACCCGCGGGCTGTCTGCCATGCATCACGTTCACGGTATTCGGAGTTTGATAGGGTTTGGTAAGCGGGTGTGCCCCCTAGTCCTTCCAGTGCTCTACCCCCGTGAAGCTAACATGACGCCATACCTAAATATGTTTCGGAGAGAACAAGCTATCGCCCAGTTTGATTGGTCTTTCGCTCCTACCCACAGCTCATCCGGACACGTTTCAATGTATATCGGTTGGGCCCTCCACGAGGTGTTACCCCCGCTTCAGCCTGGCCATGGGTAGATCACTAAGGCTTCGTGTCTGCCGTGTACGACTGGTCGCCCAGTTGAGACTCGCTTTCGCTTCGGCTCCGGGCCTGAGGCCCTTAACCTCGCCGTACACGAGCAACTCGCTGGCTCATTAAACAAAAGGCACGCCGTCAGGAGGATGAATCCTCCCTCCGACAGAATGTATGCACGCGGTTTCAGGCGCTCTTTCACTCCCCTCTCGGGGTGCTTTTCACCTTTCCCTCACGGTACTGTGCACTATCGGTCATCCGCTCGTATTTAGCCTTGGAGGGTGGTCCCCCCGTCTTCAGGCAGGATTTCACGTGTCCCGCCCTACTCTTCGACGTACGCTCCATTGAACAAGACTACAGGCCTGTCACCTGCTATGGGGGGGCTTTCCATCCCGCTTCGCCTTGTCGCCTGAATGCGCGAACCGTCTGGGCTCTTCCCCTTTCGCTCACCACTACTGAGGGAATCTCGGTTGATTTCTTTTCCTCCGGGTACTTAGATGTTTCAGTTCCCCGGGTTTGCCTCCTCGGACCTATGTATTCAGTCCGTGGATACGCTTGCGCGTGGGTTTCCCCATTCGGATCCCCCGCAGTCAAAGGCCCTTTGCGCCTCGTGCGGGACTTTCGGGGCTTGGCCCGTCCTTCGTCGCCGGCAGATGCCTAGGCATCCCCCGCGTGCATTCCTTCGCTTAATTCCTGTTTCCAACGATAAAGCTCGATCTGTCGCTCGCATGAGCAGCTCGAATCCACCTTTTTCTCAGTGCTTCAAGTCACTCTGTATGCTTGATTGCTTTTCTTGGTTACATGCCGTAATTTTCAATCTGCAGGTCGGCGCGGTGGCCTTCCCATTTCCTGCGCCCGGAAGCGCTACTGGAGCTAAGGAGACTCGAACTCCTAACATCCAGCTTGCAAAGCTGGCGCTCTACCAGTTGAGCTATAACCCCTTAAGCTATGGGCCTGAATGGACTTGAACCATTGACCCCCGCCTTATCAGAGCGGTGCTCTAACCAGCTGAGCTACAGACCCGGGCTCTAAAAGAATCGGAGATGTGCTTTCGTGGCGACTTCTAGTCTGAACGTCTTTTCGATTACAGGTGGTTGGAAACTTGTTCCAAATTTTACTCCTTAAAGGAGGTAATCCAGCCGCACCTTCCGGTACGGCTACCTTGTTACGACTTAGCCCCAGTCAGAGGTCTTGCTTTAGGCGCTGGCTCCCTTGCGGGTTGGCATCGCGACTTAGAGCACTCCCTCCTCCCATGGCTTGACGGGCGGTGTGTACAAGGCCCGGGAACGTATTCACCGTGGTGTGCTGACCCACGATTACTAGCGATTCCAGCTTCACGGAGTCGAGTTGCAGACTCCGATCCGAACTGAGGCCGGCTTTGAGGATTGGCGCCCTGTCACCAGGTAGCGACCCATTGTACCGACCATTGTAGCACGTGTGTAGCCCAGGATGTAAGGGCCATGAGGACTTGACGTCATCCACACCTTCCTCCGGGTTGTCCCCGGCAGTCTCTCCAGAGGGCCCCCTTGCGGGTGGCAACTGGAAACGTGGGTTGCGCTCGTTGCGGGACTTAACCCAACATCTCACGACACGAGCTGACGACAGCCATGCAGCACCTGTGCGGAACGTTGTATTGCTACAAAACGGCGATCTCTCGCCGCGGCGTTCCCATGTCAAACCCTGGTAAGGTTCTGCGCGTTGCTTCGAATTAAACCACATGCTCCACCGCTTGTGCGGGCCCCCGTCAATTCCTTTGAGTTTCATACTTGCGTACGTACTCCCCAGGCGGCATACTTAACGCGTTGGCTTCGGTACCCGGGGCGAGCCCCGGACACCCAGTATGCATTGTTTACGGTGCGGACTACCAGGGTATCTAATCCTGTTTGCTACCCGCACTTTCGAGCATGAGCGTCGATAAGTCCCCAGCAAGCTGCCTTCGCCATCGGTGTTCTTCCTGATCTCTACGCATTCCACCGCTACACCAGGAATTCCGCTTGCCCCTGAACTATCCAAGAGAAACAGTCCAGTCTGCAGGTCCGGGGTTGGGCCCCGGTATTGTACAGACTGCTTGCATCTCCGCCTGCGCTCCCTTTACGCCCAGTGATTCCGAACAACGCTTGCACCCCTCGTATTACCGCGGCTGCTGGCACGAAGTTTGCCGGTGCTTCCTTTCGAGGTACATTCAACTTGGCCGAGGCCAAGCATTATTCCCTCACGACAGTGGTTTACACACCGAAATGCTTCTTCCCACACGTGGCGTTGCTGCATCAGGGTTTCCCCCATTGTGCAATATTCCCTACTGCTGCCTCCCGTAGGAGTCTGGGCCGTATCTCAGTCCCAATGTGGCCGATCACCCTCTCAGGCCGGCTACCGATCGTCGCCTTGGTGGGCCGTTACCCCGCCAACTAGCTAATCGGACGCAAGCTCATCCCACACCGATAAATCTCTAGTCAACAGTCCATGTGGACTGCCACTCTCCTGGGCATTAACCGCGCGTTGGCACGGGTATTCCCTGATATGGGGCAGATTGCTTACGCGTTACTCACCCGTTCGCCGCTAGGACCGAAGTCCCCGCTCGACTTGCATGTATAAGACACGCCACCAGCGTTCGTTCTGAGCCAGGATCAAACTCTTCATTAATTTTTTAAAGTCTTGGTCCCGTAATCACGTTCGTATTCGACTAATTCCAAGAAATTTCTTGGGCCGTCACTAAGCACATCTCCGATTCCTTCAATCTTCTC
>NZ_MWQG01000072.1:0-5394 GCF_002210365.1 Fibrobacter sp. UWH1 | reverse complement strand
ATTTCTGCAGCCGGGTCAAGGATACCTTCCAGCGGGATGAAGAGCTCGCCACCGGGCACAACAGCAGAGGCGCTGAACTTGGGCTTTGCGGCCTTCACGCCAACGGTAATGCTTTCGATGCCACCAAGTTCGGTAATGATGGCGAGGCATGCATTGACGGACTGTTCGGTTGCGGCGTCATCCACAGAGACAACTGCCTTCAGCTTGGTTGCCGGAGATACGCTGTAACGGCCACGGACACCGCGAACGGCTTCCACCACGGCGAATGCCTGGTCGAAGGCGGCTTCAATGTCCTTGTTGATGAGAGATTCATCAGCAGTGGGCCAGGGGCGGCTGATCACCATTTCGGAACCCTGGAACAGGATGCTGTTCAGTTCTTCAGTAATGAAGGGCATCACCGGGTGGAGAAGGTCCAGCACGTTCTTCAGCACGTAGCTGAGAATGGCCATAGCATTCTTCTTTTCGGCGGTGAGGGTTTCGCTGTTGATCACAGCCTTCTTGATTTCCAGGTACTGGCTGCAAACGTCATCCCACACGAAGAATTCTGTTTTTATGGGCGTTCCCTTGCTTACGCAAGGCCGGGCTATATTTTAGGGGCTGCCGTCTGCGCTTCGCTTATCGCCAACCTCCTAAAACGGAGCCTTGCATCGCAAGTCTCCGCCCCAAGGGGTCACTATCCCTAACGCATTTTTTTTATTTTAAATATAAGTGCAATCTAAAAGTGGAACGTTCTTATGCCGTTTACTGATGATATAGAAAATCTGTTTGTTTTAAGCGATTATAAAAGAAATACGCCGGATGAAGACCTTATTGCCGATGTAAAGAAAGTTGCCATACAACTAGAAAAAAATACAGTAACGATAGCAGAATATGAGCTGTATGGAACGTTCCATCCAAGTACGCTACAAAGAAGATTTGGTTCCTGGTTTAAAGTTATGGAAGTGTGTAATTTAGATGCTAGTCGGAGTTGTTTGAACATTTCAGAAGAAAAATTATTTTCGAATTTAGAGAAGGTTTGGACTAGTTTAGGACGACAACCGAAATATTGTGAAATGAGAAAACCTCTTTCAGAATATTCTGTCGGCACATATGAAAAAAGGTTTGGCAGTTTTCGAAGTGCTTTGAAGCAATTTGTGGAATATGTGTCTAGCGGAATTGAAAATAAATCTAAAGATAACGAATCTAACTGCAAAGTTAAGAAACTTTCAAAAGAAAATGAAGAAGTTGTTCATAAAACGAAAAGAAATATTTCTGATAGATTACGTTTTCAGATATTGATGAGAGATGGTTTTACTTGTAAAACTTGTGGTCGAAGTCCTGTAACAGAATTGGGGGTAAAATTACATGTAGACCATATAATTCCGTGGTCGAAGGGGGGAGAAACCATTGCCGATAATTTGGAGACGAAATGCGAACAATGCAATCTTGGCAAAGGTAATGCTTTTGATTGCTGAGAATTCAACTGTTTTTTTGTGAATAAAAGAAGAGTCCTGTTAATAGGACTCTTCTTTTATCAAATGGATTATACCTTAAGTAGCTTTCTTGACCTTTAAGGTTTTTGTCTAGAAAATTATCGCAAGTCCTGCAGAGCAGTTTGTACATTCGCTACGCTCATGTACCAAGTACTAGCCTCGGTCATGGACAAATGAATTTGTCCGCGACACTCGGCTTACGTACTTGTCGTTCTTACTTCAATTCAGCTAGAGCCTTCTCATTCTTAGCAATAATGTCCTGCTGCGTTGCAAGTTTTACCTTCTCAGCATTAACGACTGCTTCGGGTGCTCCATTGACGAATTTTTCATTCGACAATTTACGCTCGATGCTAGCAGCAAAGCTCTTGGCCTTTTCGATTTCCTTTTCGAGGCGTGCGATTTCTGCAGCCGGGTCAAGGATACCTTCCAGCGGGATGAAGAGCTCGCCACCGGGCACAACAGCAGAGGCGCTGAACTTGGGCTTTGCGGCCTTCACGCCAACGGTAATGCTTTCGATGCCACCAAGTTCGGTAATGATGGCGAGGCATGCATTGACGGACTGTTCGGTTGCGGCGTCATCCACAGAGACAACTGCCTTCAGCTTGGTTGCCGGAGATACGCTGTAACGGCCACGGACACCGCGAACGGCTTCCACCACGGCGAATGCCTGGTCGAAGGCGGCTTCAATGTCCTTGTTGATGAGAGATTCATCAGCAGTGGGCCAGGGGCGGCTGATCACCATTTCGGAACCCTGGAACAGGATGCTGTTCAGTTCTTCAGTGATGAAGGGCATTACCGGGTGGAGAAGGTCAAGGACGTTCTTCAGCACGTAGCTGAGGATTGCCATGGCGTTCTTCTTTTCGGCGGTGAGAGTTTCGCTGTTGATCACTGCCTTCTTGATTTCAAGGTACTGGCTGCAAACGTCATCCCACACGAAGCGGTAGAGGAAGCCGGCCAGTTCTGCGAAGTGGTATTCTTCCAGCATGCGGGTGGCATCCTTGATGGTGGTCTGCAAACGGCTGAGGATCCACTTGTCTTCCAGTGCGAACAAATTCTTGTCCATGGGAAGTTCAGCGGCAAGAGCGCCAGCCTGTTCAAGCTGCGGGTAGAGGAAGCGGCAAGCGTTCCAAATCTTGTTAGAGAAGTTACGACCGATTTCGAACTTTTCGGAAGTGTTGATTTCGGTACCGTCTTCCTGCTTTTCCTTCTTCACCGGCAGACGGACGTCCTGGTTGTCGGTGCAGAGGCTGGCCATCACGAAGCGGAGCGCGTCGGTACCGTACTTGCGTTCGATGTCCATGGGGTCCACACCGTTACCCTTGGACTTACTCATGGTCATGCCATTGCCGTCCAGGATCTTCGGGTGGATGTAAACAGTGTGGAACGGGATTGTACCCATGTTTTCCTGGCTGAACAGCACCATGCGAGCCACCCAGAGGGTGATGATGTCGCGGCTGGTCACCAGCACGGAAGTGGGGTAGTACTTCTTGAGAGTGTCGGTGTTTTCCGGCCAACCCATGGTAGAGTGGGGCCAGAGGCCACTGGAGAACCAGGTGTCCAGAACGTCGTCTTCCTGCTTGAGAACGTGACCCGGAACTGCGTCTTCTGCAAGGTTTTCTTCCTGAGAGCAGACCAAGTAGCCGCCGTTTTCTGCCTTGTAGAAGAAGATGTCTTCGCGGTTGCCGAATACGGCCTTCAGTTCTTCTTCGCTTGCGTCGGTGTGCCAGATAGGAATGCGGTGGCCCCACCAGAGCTGACGGCTAATGCACCAGTCGCGCTTTTCGCCCAGCCAGTCCAGGTACTTGTTGGCGTAACGTTCAGGGATAATCTTGATTTCACCGGACTTCACGGCGTTCATTGCGTTTTCTGCAAGAACGTCCATCTTCACGAACCACTGGTCGCTGAGGTACGGTTCAATAACAGTCTTGGAACGGTCAGAGTGGCCCACGTCCATTTCGTGGTCTTCCACCTTGATGAGGAGGCCAAGTTCTTCGAGGCCTGCCACAACGGCGTCGCGGGCAGCCTGACCCTTAAGGCCCTGGAACTTGCCAGCGTTTTCGTTCAAGGTACCGTCGTCGTTCATGATGTTGATCATGGGGAGCTTGTGACGGAGGCCGGTTGCATAGTCGTTGGGGTCATGAGCCGGAGTCACCTTCACGGAACCGGTACCGAAGTCCTTGTCCACGAGGATGGCGTCTGCAATCACGGGAATTTCGCGATCAACGAAGGGAACCTTCAGCATCTTGCCGATGAACTGTGCATAGCGTTCGTCGCTGGGGTGCACGGCAAGAGCGGTATCGCCCATGATGGTTTCGGGACGGGTGGTAGAAACGGGAATAAAGCCCGAACCGTCGGCCAGAGGATACTTGAAGGTCCAGAAGTGACCCTTCACATGTTCGTAGTAGATTTCGTCGTCGGCAACGGCGGTCTGGAGCTTGGTATCCCAGTTCACCAGACGCTTGCCGCGGTAGATGAGGCCCTTCTTGAACAGGTTGAAGAATGCGTGGCGAACAGCCTTGGCACAGATGGGGTCCAAGGTGAAGCGCTGACGGCTCCAGTCGCAGCTCACGCCAAGGCTCTTCAGCTGCTTGGTGATGCGGGCTTCGTATTCTTCCTTCCACTTCCAGATGCGTTCAACGAGAGCGTCGCGGCCAATGTCGTGACGGGTCTTGTGTTCGTCCTGGAACAGGCGCTTTTCCACAACGGCCTGAGTAGCGATACCGGCGTGGTCCGTACCCGAAATCCACAGGGTGTCGCGACCGGTCTTACGGCGGTAGCGTACCAAAATATCCTGAAGGGTGTCGTTGAGAGCGTGGCCCAGGTGCAGGGCGCCGGTCACGTTAGGAGGCGGAATGACGACAGAGAACGGTTCGCCCTTACCGCTAGGTGCAAAGCTATTTTTTTCAGCCCAGGTCTCATGCCAGCGGGCTTCAACTTCTGAAGAATTATAACGTGTTTCCATAATACCTATTTCCACAAATAATTTCTTAATGCGGGCAAATTTAGATAATATCGCGTTTTTTGACATTAATGGCTGCACGTCATAAGCACAAAAATCCCTCCTAGAATAAGAAGAAATGGAATGACCTTGATTAATAAGGTGATCAGGCAGGCGTCTTCGGCGCTGCCAGCTCCGAGTAATGTTAGAATCCCAAGGACAATAAGGAATGTAGTAAGCATTGTGTCCCACCTTTTTTCTAAAAAAATAATTTGATTTGAATGACATATTTTGTCATTTTATAAATCTTGTAGTAAAGACAGAAAAAATCTATTTTTAACGCATGAAAACAATAGAAGTTGTAGCTGGCGTTATTCGTAAGATGGAACAGGACGGTTCCATAAAATTTTTTGCAACCCAGCGTGGTTACGGAGAGCAAAAGGGCGGGTGGGAATTCCCGGGTGGAAAAATGGAACCTGGCGAAACTCCTGAGCAGGCCCTGGTCCGCGAACTGAAAGAGGAACTGGCAATAGATGTGAAGGTGGGGGAGTTTATTACCACGGTTGAATTTGACTACCCCAAGTTCCACTTGACCATGCATTGTTTCTTCTGCGAAATCCTTGACGGGAATATTACTTTGTTGGAACACGAGGCGGCTAGGTGGCTTTCCCGTGGGGAACTTCGGGACGTGGGCTGGCTCCCTGCCGACAAACTCAAGCAGGGCGGCTACCTGGTGCTGCGCAACGGCAACGTGATTCTCAACTGGCAGATTTTCAAATAAAAAAAGATGGATCGAGATGAAACTTAAGTTGGTTTGTCTATTCTCAATTTTGCTTGCGGCCTTTTCCCTTACCTCTTGCATATTCGACGACGAGGGTGAAAGCTGGAGCGCCGAGAAGGTGTGCCCCGACATCGGCACGAACGCCTACGGCATGCCGAACCGCGGCACTTTCACCGACGAACGCGACGGCCGCGTTTACAAGT
>NZ_MWQG01000071.1:0-6463 GCF_002210365.1 Fibrobacter sp. UWH1 | reverse complement strand
AAAAAGACGCTCCATCAAGAACGTCTTTTATAATAAAGTGAAGAACGTAAGACAAGGCGGCGAACTCTTGCATACGGTACTGTGGCTTCGTTCAAAAAGCTTAGCTTCCGAAGTGGTAAACCTCTTTCCACTAACTCATACGTTCTTCAACCATCAACATACCTCTTTTCTTAGAGAAATGCAAATGGTCTCTACAGAAATTGACGAAAAAAAGGGCGAAAATCACCCTAAGATTTACCTAAGCATCAAAACAACCTAAATAAAACTTGATATTCTCCGAATAAAGCGGTATATTGAAGGTGTAGAATGTTTCTAGTAAGTGTCAAGTCCGAAACACTTGGTCACGTGCCGAAAGGTAACGCACTTTATGGCGAGGTAACGGGCCGCCAGAACATTCTACTTTTTTATTCTGATTTACCTAGGCGTCAAAAACAACCTAAATAAAACTCTGGCATGGGGTATTGACAATTATTGGTTAAAGAGGTATATTGGGAGTGCTTGAAGGTTTTAGGGCTGCAACCCGTTGTAAGACTGGAAAGGGGACGGTACTCTTGCAGGAGGCCGTCCTCGACCATTTATGGGGCTTTGAAAATTTTAACACCTTCAATCATTGATTCATCTTTTGTTGAAGCTATAGCAGTCCAAATCTTAAAGATTTACCTAGGCGTCAAAACAGCCCTTATAAAACTGAAAAGAGGTATATTATGGGGAGAGGTTAAGTATGATTACGGTTGACAAAGAGACGAGAAAGTTCGAGTTTTATAAGGAAAAAGAGGACGATAAAATATGGTGGGTTGACTACATTGATTTTTTGGGGAATTATGCTGTATCTTTTGATAAAAAAAAGATTCTGTTTTTATTCGGTGACTATCCGAAGAATTTTACCAAAGAGGAAAAAGATTTGTTTGATAAGGAAAATCCTTATTGGGCAAACTTTTTCCGCAACAAGAAATAGATGCTGTTTACTACATATTCGTGTTAAACAATCCTAACAACTCCCTGAATTTTGGAGAGTTTTTCAGATTTATCCAGGTTCAAAAACAGCCCCTATAAAACATAAAGAAAACAAACCCTTGTTTAATGCGGGTTTGCTAGGCATTTAACGTTAAAAAAACATAAAAAAATAAAAAGACGCTCCATCAAGAACGTCTTTTATAATAAAGTGAAGAACGTAAGACAAGGCGGCGAACTCTTGCATACGGTACTGTGGCTTCGTTCAAAAAGCTTAGCTTCCGAAGTGGTAAACCTCTTTCCACTAACTCAATACGTTCTTCAACCATCAACATACCTCTTTTCTTAGAGAAATGCAAATGGTCACTACAGAAATTGACGACAAAAAGGTGAAAATCACCCTAAGATTTACCTAAGCATCAAAACAACCTAAATAAAACAAAATAGGACATGCAGGTGGCCCGTTACCTCACCATAAGAATCTCCTTCAACTGAAGGCTAATCCAAAGCGTTTCGGACTTTACGCTTACTTGCATATCCTATA
Source organism: Fibrobacter sp. UWH1 (assembly GCF_002210365.1). Lineage (NCBI taxonomy): Bacteria > Pseudomonadati > Fibrobacterota > Fibrobacteria > Fibrobacterales > Fibrobacteraceae > Fibrobacter > Fibrobacter sp. UWH1. The sequence goes on along the minus strand of NZ_MWQG01000071.1, from coordinate 4,968 downwards.
CCACTAATATACCTCTTTCCTTGGAGAAAATCAAGATTTATCCAGGTTCAAAAACAGCTCCTATAAAACATAAAGAAAGCGAAACCCTTGTTTAATGCGGGTTTGCTAGGCATTTAACGTTAAAAAAAACATTAAAAAAACAAAAAGACGCTCCATCAAGAACGTCTTTTATAATAAAGTGAAGAACGTAAGGCAGGGCGGTAAACTCCTGCATACAGGCACTTGCTTTCAAGAAGTAGTTGGCTCAAGTGGATAACCTCGTCCCACTAACTCAGTACGTTCTTCATCCTTAATATATATTTTTTTCTACGCTTTCGCTATAATAGCTAATGCAGTCAAAATCACCCCCACATCATCCGCCCAGCCAACAACTGGAACGACATCGGGAATTATGTCTACCGGGGAAATTCCGTATGCGGCAGCTCCAATGGCGACTAATAACTTGAAGAATCCCATATTCAATCCTCTAATTTTTCGTAATTATTTTGGTAATTTTTCATCCACCATCCAAATGTAAACAAAAAAAAACATTGTCAAGTCCTTTTTGAATTTTTCTCAAATTTTGGTCTCTTTTGGCATAGTTTGGCGCTCCATTGGGGGGCGCCTTTTTCGTGCCTAATTTAGGGGGAATGAATGAATTGGCCCTCAACAGTTCCCACGACATTTTCCTGCAAGGAGACCATATCTGCCGCATTTCGCGTATGCAGAAGCGCGTCCAGCAGGCGGTTCACAGTCTTTTAAGGACGGAAGAAGGCGAAGCGTTCACAAACCGAGAGCATGGCGTTCCCTGGCTTGAAAAGGTCGCGGGGCTTCCCATGAACCATCTTGACGTCGCCCAGAAAATACTCCGCGAGAAGATCGAAAAGGTCGATGGCGTCAAGGAGGTGGTCTCCATAGAAATCAAGGCAGACGGAAGAAACATTTCCGGAAAGTTCAGCGTCCGAAGCAAGGACGATGAAAACATCATCGGAGCGTTTTAGATATGGCAATAGGCGCAGTCGCAATCGACAGCAATTCCGGAATTTCCATCAAGAGCTTTCGCGAAATACGCCAGGCCATAGCCACAGCCTTTGTGGAAGTCTTTGGCGCTGGCATTAACCTTGACCCCAGCGCACCCGATGGGATGCTTGTGGACTTACTCGGTTTTCCCCTGGTTCAAAAAGAACCCCTATAAGATTTCCTTTGGAAGGATTCAATCCCTCAAATGAATTGTTTCTCCCGAAAAAATCTTTCTTGAATGTCAAAATTTGTCCTTATAGAAATCTATCTTTTCTAACGAAACATCGCGCTTGTATAAAATCCTGAATAGAAGCTTGTAGCGCGAAAGGAGTAAGAATGCCTAATTACGCCAAATGTGGTCACTTGTGTGAATACATTTTAATTGAATGTATTGCAAATGTAAATACAAAGAGTTATATTCTGGGGGTGTAATATGGAGGTTGTCATGTCCGCATCTACCACAGTCACCTTTAGGATCGATCCCGAAGTCAAGAAGGGGGCGGAACAGGTTTTTGATTCCCTGGGAATGAACCTTTCTGTCGGTATCAACATGTTTCTGCGTCAGGTCGTGCGGGAACAGAAATACCCTTGCGCCCTGGATCTGGATATTGCGCAGTCCGCCAAAAGCACCTACACATCCAGCTTCTGGGATTTGTTTGGCGCAGGTAAGGACTTGGACATCGATGTACCCGAAGAATTGGATTCTTCCCTAGATGCTTCCAGGGAGGAACTGTGAAATACTTCCTGGACACAAACATCATTGTCTATGCCGTAAAGGGAATGTTCCCGGAAATTCGAAAGCATTTTGAACGAGTCCCATCTACATCCATTGTGGTTCCGTCTGTTGTCTGCGCGGAGCTTGAATATGGCGCGCGGAAAAGCAACAATTACGAAAGGACCATTGCCCTGTACAATTCGTTCCTGCGGGAATTTCAAGTCGTGCCCTTCTCAAAATCCGAGGCTGCAGCGTATGGTGAAATCAGGCGTCAGCTTGAAACCGCCGGCGCACCCATTGGTCCCAACGATTTGCTTATTGCGGCAAGTGCCTTTAATGGTGGTTGCCTCGTGACCCACAACGTGAAGGAATTCTCACGCATTGATGGCCTTGTCATCGAAGACTGGACCATGGGGTGAGTTATCTTTCTTCTTTTCTAATAAAAGGTATTTTTGCAGTAGAATGAAACGCTATAATTTTTTTGAAAAATATTCTACCCTGAGTAAATCGGTTTTGACTCTGGCTTTGGGGTTCTTCGTTGCTTGCTCCGATTCGGGAACTTCTTCCGATGAAAATGGAGGCTCAACTTCTGGAAACACAAATGGTGGGTCTTGCAAGGAATTGGCAAAGGAATGCCCTTTATCTCTTGACGAAAATTCCATTTGCGATAGCCGTGATGGACAGGTGTACAAGACTGTAAAAATTGGCGATCAGGTTTGGCTTGCTGAGAATATGAATTTCTGCACTACAGAAAGCTGGTGCTATGATGGTCGCGAAAAGAATTGCCAAAAATATGGTCGTCTGTATAGCTGGTCTGCAGCCATGGGCCTCGATAAATCCTACCAGCAAAAATACGCGAACTTGACAGGAAATGTCCAGGGCGCATGTCCAGAAGGGTTCCATGTTGCAAGTGTCGATGACTGGAATGAGCTGGAAGCTTTTGCAAAAACAGAAGCTAAGGCAAGCCAATCCGATGTCGGTGCACTTCTTCGTTCTAACACCAATGACTGGCAGGTTGAATACAATGATGTGTTCGGCGAAATGGGTGGCCCGGGCAATGATGGGTTGGGCTTTGGCGCGCTCCCCGCAGGCGAGAAATGGTCTAGGGAATACAAGGATTTAGGTACTGTCGCCTATTTCTGGACTGCCAATGAGGATACAAACGAGCCTCCCATTGGAAGCCCGTCCAAAGCACTCATCCGCTCTCTGAAAAAGAACATCAATGATGTAGTGGGTTTTGGCTCGCTGTTGAAGGATGAGGGCCTTTCCCTTCGTTGTGTAAAGGATTGATACTTCTCCAAGAAAGTTTTGGTGGAGGCAGGGATTGTCAAATGTCTATCCGTCGGGAAAATTGAACCCAGATATCTCCCTGGTAAACTGTATAAAGTAGAGTAGTTTTATCAATATGAGTTTTGATTTGCAAAGGTTTAAAGACGCCCAGGAATCCGATTATCCAGTTGCGTTGAACGAAATTAAGGCTGGCTGCAAAGAAAGCCATTGGATTTGGTACATCTTTCCTCAACTGAAGGAGCTTGGATATAGCCCAACGGCAAAATACTACGGATTGACGAAGGATGAGGCCAGGGCTTACATTGCAGATGATGTTTTAAGGACTCGCCTTGTTGAAATTTCAGAGGCGTTGCTGGCGTTGGAAAATAACAATGCAACAGAAGTCATGGGGTATCCCGACGACTTGAAACTAAAATCGTGCATGACTCTGTTCATGGAAGTGGCGCCTGAAATTGAAGTCTTCGGCAAGGTCCTTGAGAAATTCTTTTCCGGAGAAAAGGACTCCAGAACTTTGGAACTGCTGGCTATAAGATAAATTGCGGAAAAATGTTAATGAATCTACGGCTCCAAGAATCCACAAAAGATTAATATGCTGCTATGCTATTGATTTTTCTGTGTGTATCCGATAATTGGGTACACGCATTTTTTATTGTTCTTTGTATTGGGCTTGATTTTGACATTGGCCTGTTCAAGGTAGTCAATCAGAATATCGGATGTGTATGAATATGTGACATTCTCGTCGGTACGCATGGCAAGGTTCATTCCGATGATGTGACCATTATAGTAGAGTGGACCGCCGGAAATGCCGTGTTTACCCTTTACGCTGATGGAATACACGTAATCAAACGGCATTCGAGAGTCGTAATCAGAAACAGGTCCGGAGACTCTGTATTTATCCAGTTTTCCTTTCCCTGGTACATTGCCATACATTTCGACGATTTCCCCGTCCTTGGCGAAAATAGGGGCAATCTGACAAGCTTTTAGATGTATTGAATCCGGTACGGTTACGATTGCGAGGTCTACCATTTCCTCTTCCTGCCTTGACTGGACCATTAGTCTGAGGCTTACGTAGGAACCGTTTACGATGGTCTTCCCGGAGTCCGTACCGAAGACTCCGTGGGATGTTGTGATGATTCATTGACTGCGATTCCATTAGATACGAGGTCGGCGCGGCTAACGGAAGCAAGAAATGCGATAAAAAGGAATATGTACCAGAATGTGGTTGTCAAAGAGCTGTCATTAAACATGGTGGCGTTCTCCTTGACTATAATATCGGCATACATTCAGGGATTGTCAAATGGATCGCAGAAATTCTACTGAAAACTTTTGTATATTTTGGAAAAAGTTTTCAGTAGAGGTTTTGAGTGATTTTAAGAGAAAAGTACATTGTTCCGATTCGTGACTTTTATAAATCTGATTTGATTAAGATTATCACAGGGATTCGCCGCTGCGGAAAGTCTGTGATTCTTAAGCAAGTTATGGATGAAATTTCAGTCAAGTCATCCAACTTGATTTATCTTAATTTTGAAAACGCAGTCAATGTTCCGGACATAAAGAACGGCAATGACTTGATTGATTACGTTCTGAAAAAGAAAAAACGCGGGCTTTGCTATGTTTTTCTGGATGAAGTGCAAACCATCGATGGATGGCAACTTGCGTGCAAGACATTGCGTCTGAATCAATGCTCCGTATTCATTACAGGTTCAAATTCAAAACTTCTTTCAAGCGAATTTACCAAGGAACTAAGCGGCCGTTATGTTTCATTCCGGATTCGTCCCTTTGTTTACAAGGAAATTTTAAAGATTGCCAAGGAAAAGAGGAAAAAGGTTCCCATTTCCGATTACTTGATTTGGGGTGGTTTCCCGAATCGATTCTATATGAAGAATCAAGAGGCTCAAGACTTATATCTCCCGAATTCTATTTGCAAATGCATAATCCGAGCGGAATCTGAAGGATGCAAAAAA
>NZ_MWQG01000070.1:0-6745 GCF_002210365.1 Fibrobacter sp. UWH1 | reverse complement strand
TTAGAGTATATTTCTAGGCAAGTTAAACAAATTTACTTGGCGACTTAAATTCGCCCATTCCTTTTTAAAGTCTGCGGTTCTACACCTGACGTCCATCCCTATATTTTTATATCAATAGTTTTTATATAAAAAAAGACCTCTCTTCCGAGAGATCTTTCTTTACTTTTAGAGGCAACGATCAGACTCGAACTGATGAATAAGAGTTTTGCAGACTCGCCCCTTACCAACTTGGGTACGTCGCCAAAGTGAACCACAATATAGATAAAAAAACAAAACCTTTCAAGGGGTATTCTCTAATTTTTTTGATTTTTTTATTTTTTGCGCCATGAACAAAGCCACCCTGAAAGTCCGCGCCGCGTCATGGCTAGCCGCCCTGTGGATCCGCAGCCTCCGCATCCGTCTGCGAACCCCAGCAGATTTCGGCCCTGGCGTTCTGGGACTCTGGCACCAGGATTTGCTCGCCAGCACCGCCGCTTTCAAGGATCGGGGCGTTCACGTTTTGGTCTCCCAATCCGACGACGGGGCTTTCTTCGCCGAAACCGCACGACGTCTCGGCTACAAAGTCACCCGAGGCTCCGACACCCGAGGCGCCACCAACGTGCGGCACCTATTGGATTCCATGAAACAGGGCGGCTTCACCGGCATGGCATTGGACGGCCCCAAAGGCCCCGCCCACAAGGTCAAGTCCGGCTCCATCTGGCTCTCTAAGGCTAGCGGCACCCCTCTTTGGCATATTCAACCCCATTACGGGGCTCATTTTATGTTAAAAACATGGGATAATTTCATCCTCCCGCTGCCGTTGTCATCAATTGACATCGAAATTAAGTATCTTTGTACCGAAAATAATCCGACCAAGTAATTTTTAAAGGAAAATAGGTAAAAAAGTGATTTTAATGCCGCCTAAATTTGTTGCGTTTGACTTGGAAACAACTGGCCTTAACAACCAGAAAGATGAAATTATCGAAATCGGTGCCGTAAAGTTCACGGTCACGGTAGAAAAGGGACGCGTCGTCCCCAAGCTGGAAAAGGAATTCGAGACTTTCGTCAAGCCCAACATGCTGATTCCCGCCGAAGCTTCCAACGTGAACCACATTTACGACAAGGACGTCCAGGACGCCCCGGCCGTCGGCGAAGCCATCAAGAAGTTCACCGCCTTCTGCGGACAGTCTTCCATCCTTATCGCCCATAACGCAAACTTCGACGCCAGCTTCCTCCGCGTGGCTTACCAGAAGAACCCCCAGATTATTCCGGGCAACCCCATCGTCGATAGCTTGGCCATCTCCAAGGCAATCCTCCCCGAAAGCCCCTCCCACAAGTTGGGCATTCTGGCCGCCGGTTTCCAGCGCCGCGACGAAATCAACATGAAGATCGAGTCCGACAAGATGCACCGCGCCGTTTACGACTGCCTGATGCTCATGGAAGTCTTCGTGGCCCTGCTCCGCCGCCGTTTCAAGGAAAAGGACTGGGAAATGGCCACCATCCTGAAGAACATCGAAAAGTACAAGGGCGTACCCCAGTTCCTGAACAAGTAGGGAACTAGCAAAGCAGTCCGCCTTACGGGCAACTAGGCTGACTTTAAAAAAGAAGCTGGATAGTCGAACTATCCAGCTTCTTTTTCACAATATCCACAAGCAGGCTCGAAAACAACAACCCTGCGGAGCCCTTGATCTATAAGGGATGAACGCCGGCACCAGGTCCGACATTCAATTCTATCAACAGATTGCTAACAATCGTCTAAATACAGAAAAGACCACCTAACAGATTATTCATCCATTAGGCGGACTTAAAAGTCTAAACTCTACAAGAAATAGAATTAGATGCCGAGTTCGCGAGCAACAGCCAGGATACCGCGCTTATTGATAGTGCGGAGACCAGCGTTGGAAACGCGGAGAGAAACCCAGCGGTCTTCTTCAGCAATGTAGAAACGCTTGGTCTGAAGGTTCGGCAGCTGCTTCATCAACTTCTTGCGGTTAGAGTGGGAAACCATGTTGCCCACGAGACCGGCTTTGCCGGTAACTTCACAAATGCGGCTCATAAAAAACTCCGTTGTTTATAACAGAAGCCAATTGTAGAAAATAATTGGGATTCCGTCAAGGTTAATTTTATCATCTTCGTTAATCTTGTAGCGCCTTAGGCAAGTTGAATTTGGTAGATTCCACCAATTTCACGAAATTCTCGATTTCGACGCCACTAAATTTTTCCTTAATCCAGTCCACCACTTCCTGAACCAGCACTTCGGGAGCGCTGGCACCGCTGGAAATACCCACAGATTCAACGCCATCGAACCATTCCAGCTCCAGGTCGTTTACAGAGGCAATCAGATGGCTCCTGATTCCCTGTTCCAAACCCAGTTCCATCAGACGGCTGGAATTGGAGGAATTCTTGGCGCCAACCACCAAAAGCATATCTACTTTCTGGCACAGGTCAAGCACAGCGGCCTGACGATTGCCGGTCGCATAGCAGAGGTCACCAGCGTCCGGGCCGATAATTTCCGGGAAACGGGTCTTGAGGGCCTTGATAATTTCGCGGGTTTCGGCAACAGACAGGGTCGTCTGGGTAATGTAGGCCAATTCCTTATTTTCGGGAACATCCACCGTCGCCACGTCAGCCTCGTTACGGACCAGCGTAATGGCACCTTCCGGCAGCTGCCCCAAAGTACCGATCACTTCGGCATGACCCGCATGACCGATCATGATAATATGACGGCCTGCAGAGAAATGACGCTTGGCACTCAGGTGGACCTTGAGAACCAGAGGGCACGTGGCATCCAGCACCTGAAGTCCACGCTTTTCGGCATCGGCGTAAATTTCTTCGGCAACACCATGGGCAGAAAAGATCACCACGGAACCTGCCGGCACTTCATCCAGCTCATCTACAAAAACAACACCCTTGGACTTGAGGGTATCCACCACGAACTTGTTGTGCACGATTTCGTGACGCACATAGATAGGCGTACCAAATTTTTCAATAGCCTTTTCCACCACATGGATGGCGCGGTCAACGCCGGCGCAGAAGCCTCTGGGAGTTGCGAGAATCACTTTTTTCATGATGCAGGTTCCTTATACGGTCGCCAAAAGGAACTTCAGCAACCGTTCATAAGAATTTAGAATTTTTTCCCGTTCCTCTTGAAGACAGGCCTGAGCAACTGCGGGGTCAAGAGCAACATTCCACCAATCCGAGCCCACATCCCCCGCACAAGAAATCCGGGCCACCACGCCACGGGACACCAAATCAGAAACAGCCTCTTCCGCGCCTTTTGAAAACGGACCTACAAAAGTTTTGACACCCTCTCTCAGCGGTTCCCAAAAATCATGAATACCAGGATTCGCCACGAACGAGCCGCCCACCACGGCCACCCCACATGACCGGAGGATTTCAGGAACTAGGCCGAATCGGTTCACGATGGTGACGGAACCTTTCTGGACCGCAGGCCAATCAAGCGCTATCTTTTTTTGGGAAAGGAGGAATTCGCGGAAAAGTTCCGCTTCTTCGAGACGTCGGGGAGCGAGAACAACAGACTTACCTGCAGACGCCGCAGCAGAAACCAGTGCACCGAAAGCGGCAAGTTCTTCCTTATGAAAAGAAACCAAGGCGACGTCAATTAAGGGATTGTCTTTTGGAGCCGCAAATTCACCAGCAGACGATTTCGGGGCGGTTACGTCGCGGGTCCAGTCCAGCAATTTCCAGTTTCCACCGTCAGATTGCAGAGTCACAAAGCCAAGGTCATCGAGGCTCACACCGGGCGCCAGCTTACGGACCCGCCCAGAAACAAGAGCCACCGCCGGCTTTTTGCAATGGCGGTTCATCGCCTCCACATAGCCAGGCCACAGTTCGTTTTCGCCAAGCACAAGAGCCGCTGGATTCACTTCCTTCAAGAATCGCTCCAGGGTATCGGGCAAATCTGCAGGCGACATGGCGACACGACAAACACCTGCAGCCTTATTCCGCAAAGTTTCTAGTGCCTCCGCCTTTTGAGTCGTCAGCAAAATCTCAGGGCATTCACCGTCACAGGAAGGCCAGTCCGCCTTCAGGGCTCGAGCCACCGAAAGCAACATCTTGCACTCTCCGAGACTCGCTCCGTGAAGCCAAAGACGTTTTGAAATTTTCGGACGTTCGTACTGCGAGCCGCTCGTTGGCGAAGCCAGGTCCTTCGGACTTTCGCACCAGGGGCCGTCCAACCGCTCCCGCAATTTGTACTTGCGGTCTAACGCAGGAACACAGGTGCCCCCGCGGGCAACCAGGCGCAGACAAACTCGGGCAAACCACAAAGCAATTCGGGCCGTCAAGGAAAACTTCATCCGACTATCCCAGGAACTTGCGTCCAACAACGACCGCAATCATCACCAGCAGCCAGAGCCACGTAGACGTGTCCGCCTTAAAGGCCGCCGCAAAAGAACGACGGGCAGGGGACTTCGCGGAACGTTCAGCCGAACCCGTTGCGGAACCTTCGCGAGCAGTCGCAGGCTGTCCGCCAACTGAAGGGCCCACACCCGAACCACTTAACCGCGGGAAAAAGGCAGGCGTCTCTGCGGCCCAGGTTCGCCATTCTTCGCCGAACCGATTTTCCAGGTAGCGGTCTTCCATCCGCGATAACAAATATTCAAAAGCAAAAAGTGCCACCACAAAAGCCAAGGCCACCAGGGCGAATCCAAAATGCAACACCACGAAAGCGTAACCGACCCCGGCGTTAGACAAGTACAGCGGGTGGCGAATGCGGGAGTACACGCCTTCCGTTACAAGTCGGTCCGCATCGTGAGAAAATCCGCGGGTATGTTCCCCGATGATGCGGCGGGCCTGCACACGCAAGAGCACGAAGGCAATCAAGCAAAGGGTTGGCAGCGGCAACATATCAAACCAATCGTCCGATATGGGCATTCCCGGCAAGGCCAGCATGGTTCCCGCCATGGCCCCAAGAATCCAGCCGCGATAGGCATAAAGAATTTTCATCGTTCCCCCGCGCCATCAAAGTTCACGATACTGAAGCGGCCTTCCATTTCGGGAGAAAGTACGTCGTGACTTACGATCACTACCCACTTGTCAAGAGCGGCAGCCGCCTGCAGGAACGCAGCCAACAACGGCTCCCGATCCGCCAAGGCGATGGACGCAAAAGGTTCATCCAGAAGGACCGTATCGCAGTCCGAAGCGAGAGCCCACAGCAAGGCCACGCGGGAACGCTCGCCGCCTGAAAGCCCCTGCTTTTCTACCAGCGGAAGGATCCCGAAATTTTCCGCGAAAGCGAAAAGTTCGCGGCAGCCCGCAACGCTAAACCCACAACCCGCAGCGGTTGCAGACGAACCTTCCGCAGCGGCGACCCCAACAGAGCCCGCGGCCCCCTGCTTCAAACTTTCCAAAATTCCGCGGAGCAAGCGTCGGGGAGGCAACTCCAAATCCTGAGCCACAAAAAATACGGCATTTGCGGCAACCGGCAACGACGAACAAATCCCGTCTGCGGCACCTTCAGCATCCCAGCTTTCCAGGCCCGCAAGCAACCGCAAGAGCGTCGACTTCCCTATCCCATTTTTTCCACGGACAAGAACCGGCTTCGAACGGGACCATTCCAGATTCAAGCCCGCAAAAACCGGACGTTCCGAACCAGCGTACTTAAACGAACCATTCTTCACGAACAGCCCGTCAGGGCTATAACCATTTGCGGAACCCGCACCACGTCCACCAAAATCAGAACTCCTGATTTCGGCCTTTTCAAATTCTTCCAGGATTTTCAAGGCGCTTACCGCAGACCGGAATTGGGGCAGCACCCGGGCGCATTCCTTTACAGGCTTGTAACTGAGCAAGACCGCCGAGCAGAACAGCACCAAACCGGAGCCATTCATCCACCCGCAGCGAATCAGCACCGCGCAAAAACCCAGGACCAGGACCATGGCCACCACCGACACCGATTCCGCCACCAGCGAAAGTCCATTTTTCCGCAGGCCCGCAGCCAGTCCGTCATTTCGCAAATGGCGGTTCTGCTGCAAAAGTTCGTCAGACAAAAGCGTACGCTCCCGGCGGGAACTCCACTGCAAAAAGAGGCGGCGGGCAAGAGTCAGGTCGCCCCGGAACCGCGAACGGTCGCGAAGCAGATTTTCCTCCACAGGCCCAAGCTTATGAAGTTTCCGCTGAAGGGCGCCCACCACCGGAACCACCACCGCGAAAAGGAACAAGGTCAGCGGCCAGGAAATGTACAGCAACACCGGCAAGAACACCGCCAGCTGCAACACCGCCTGAGCCCCCTGAAAAAGAACCGCCCCATTATTCTGAAGAACCAGCGTCGACTCATAAGCGGATTCCACCAAGAGGTTTCCGGCAGAGGTATGGAAATTCCGCGGATGGAGCAAGCGCAAACGGTGAAGGAACCAGCCCATGATACGAGCGCCCGCCGCAAAAACCCAGCTCTCGGAAACTCGGATTTTCAAGGTCAGGAATATCAGGCGTAAAAAAGTCAGACCCAACATCAGGCCCACCCATCCATAAAGGGGCATGGGGCCCTCCCCCGAGAGGATATCCATAAAGGCACGGATCCCCCAGAGGACGGCAGCGTCGGCACCGCTGGCAAGCAAGGCCACCGGCAAAAACTTCAAAATACCCCTAAAAAGAGACTTTTTTAACCAATTTTTCAAAAACACAGAGAAAAATTAACTTTTTTTGCCTTACACCCTTTACAAGATTAAAAATCTAACCTATATTTGGCCTACCTAAACGCCTCCATCGTCTAGTGGCCCAGGACTCGGGATTTTCATTCCCGCAA
>NZ_MWQG01000007.1:0-129880 GCF_002210365.1 Fibrobacter sp. UWH1 | reverse complement strand
TGGATGATTAGCTCAGTTGGTAGAGCAGCTGACTCTTAATCAGCGGGTCGCAGGTTCGACCCCTGCATCATCCACTAAAAGCGACAGGCAAAGATAAGCATCTTTCGTGAAAACGAATCATGAACTTTGAAACTTCGTCTTTTGCTTTACATAGCCGCAAGGCATAACGATCTGGATGATTAGCTCAGTTGGTAGAGCAGCTGACTCTTAATCAGCGGGTCGCAGGTTCGACCCCTGCATCATCCACTAAAAGACCTCTCGAAAGGGAGGTCTTTTTTTATGGTTAGAATTTTTTATTACACGTTTTTTTTATAAAAAATCCAAAGAATTACATTTTATAGTATGATATTAGTATTACAAAATTTATATCTTGTCAAAAAAGCTATCTTTTAGAGACTAACTTTTCAAATTTGTTTCACACGGATTTTTAATGAAGATTGTTCTCCCTGTTGCTGGCAATGGACTGCGTCTGCGTCCTTATACCGAAAATCTGCCGAAGTGTTTGCTTCCGGTGGCCGGCAAGACTATTTTGGACTGGATTGTTGAAGACTCATTGTTTTTGAAGCCTGCCGAAACCATTTTTATCACTGGTTACAAGGCTGAAACTGTTGATTCATTCCTTGCAGAACGTTCCGCATGGGGTAAAACCCGTACTGTCGTCCAGAATAACCCCCAGGGCCTGGGTGAAGCCATCAGTTTGGCTCTTCCTTTTGTTGGCGACGATGAGCCGCTCCTGATTATTTTGGGCGATACTCTTTTTGAGGCCGATCTTTCTGTGCTGGAACAGGCTGACGAAAACATCCTCTACACCTTCAAGGTGGAAGATCCCCGTCGCTTTGGCGTGGCCGTGACTGATGCCGAAGGTCGTATTGAACGCCTGGTCGAAAAACCCCAGGAATTCGTTTCTGATGAAGCCATTGTGGGCATCTATTACATCAAGGATACCAAGGTTCTTAAGGAATCCCTCAAGTATCTGATGGACAACGATATTCGTACCAAGAACGAATTCCAGCTGACCGACGCCCTTGAAATGATGATCCAGAAGGGTTGCCGTTTCCGTACTGCACCTGTAAGCAAGTGGTTGGATTGCGGTCTGGCAGAAACCCTGCTCGAAACCAATGCTCACGTGTTGAACCGCAATGACAATTCCGCTGACTTTATAAGAGACGACGTGAAGGTTATTGCTCCCTGCTATATTGGCAAGGATGCCAAGCTGACCAATTGCACCATCGGTCCTAACGTGGCGGTTGGCGACGGTTGCGTTGTCGAAAATTGCACAATCGAGAATGCTGTCCTCTGGAACGGAGTCACGGTCTGCAATAAGCAGCTTGATAACGTTATCATCCACGAGTAGTGGATTTACGATCATGAACTATCTTGCCCTGGATTATGGCGAACATCGTGTGGGAGTCGCTTTTGCCGATTCCGAACTGAAGTTTGCTTTCGCCCGCGAAACTATCGACCAGAAGACCACAAACTTGTGGGTCCGTCTAGATGCTCTTGTCAAGGAAAACAAGGTGAACGCCTTTGTGGTCGGTATGCCGTACCATCCCGATGGTCGTGCCAATGGCAAGAACGTTGTGGTCGAAAAGTTTGTGCAGGATCTCAAGGAACGTTTCCCGGGTATGCCTGTCTACACTCAGGATGAATCCTATTCCAGCGTGCAGGCCCAGGCTTGTACCGCACATTTCAGCAAGAAGAAAAAACAAAAGAGCAAGGCGGTTATTGACCAGCTTGCAGCCCAGATTATCTTGCAGCGTTGGTTAGACGAGAATTAACCGAAAATGAAACTAACCGAAAATGATTTAAGGCCGGCTTACTGTCGGCCTTTGTCGTTAGTCGTCTTTACGTTTTTTTTCGGCCTTGTCCGTGTACATTTCGTGGTCGGCCCTTTCCAAATACTTTATGATGTCGTCGTTCTTGGAAGTCATGCAGGAGTAGCCGAAGGCAACGCTGAAGCGTCGTCCGCGAATTTGTAGCATCTGGGCCTTGGACTTCAGGTGCAGAATGTAGTTTAGCAACTGAGGTTCCGTAGTTCTCGGGATGATTGCCAGGAATTCGTCGCCGCCCATTCTGAAGAACATGGCGTCTTCGGGGAGAACCATCTTGAACAGCACGCCCACAAGTCGGATGTATTCATCGCCGATCAGATGTCCGTAATAATCGTTTACCTGCTTCAGGTAATTGCAGTCTGCCGATATGAATCCCAGCGGCAACTTGTCGTCGGTAGCGATCGTTCCTAGAATTTCGTTCAGGTAAGTTCGGTTGTATAGGCCGGTCAGTTCGTCGGTAATGGCCAGACGGTGCAGCTGGCGTTTAAGCTTTTCCTGTTCCGTCACGTTGTTGATCAGGGCCACGATGCCGTAAATGTTGCCCTTGTCGTCGTGGACGGGTTCCTTGATGATCTCGAGGAATTCCTGGATTCCGTCTGCGTTTACCTCGATGACGTAATGGGCGCCCTTGCCGGTACGGATAATCTCCTTGTCCTTTTCCATGGCCATCTTGGCGTTTTCTTTGTCCTTACGGATTTCCACGTCGGTCTTTCCGCGGATCGTCCAGCCCGGTTCGTCGGCGCCGTGAAGGTGGTGCCAGTAATGGGTGCAGAACACGTACTTGCCTTCGGCATCCTTCAAGAAGATGTTGGAGGGGAGTCGCTTTAGAATGTACTCCAGTTCCTGCAGATGGATGGATTCCTTGACGTTGGTCAGCTTTTCAAGTCGGTTGACGATTAGCTGCTTGCTGTAAGGGGCACTGATAAAGTCCAGTACACCGTAATCCAGGCACTTGAATTCCTTGTCGGACGGAGTCTTGGGGGTGACCACGATAACGGATGACGGAAGCAAAGTCTTTTTGGATTGGATCGCCTTTAGCAGACTGTAATCGTTGTCTGTGGCGGCGTCCGACATGATTAGGATGATGTCCGGATTCGTTTCGGTCAGCGTTCCCCAGATGCCATTGCCCGATTCTGTAGTTAAAAACTGGCTGTCGAAATTTTCGACAAGGATGCTCTGGAGCGTCTTGTCAACTTTCGATTTCTTTGAGAATAGAACCAGTTTTTTCATTTACGGTAATCCTTGATTATGCAAACTGTAAAACAGCACACTCCAAATATAAATAGAGCTTGTAAAAAAATTGTGCGATTTTTTTTTGAAAAATGCTATTCCAAATGCGATTAAAGGCTGATAATTAGAAGAAAAAGGTTATATTCACCAAAAAAAGAGAGGTTTCTTCTATGGAATTTTTGGATTTGGTGAAAAATCGCTACAGTTGCCGCAAATTTTGTGACAAGAATGTTGAAGAAGAAAAGCTTCTGCAGATTTTGGAAGCTGGGCGTCTGGCTCCTACGGCGATGAATCATCAACCATTGAAGATTTTCGTTGTAAAGTCTGCCCAGTCGCTGGAAAAACTCCGCGGAATTACCCGCATGGCCTACAACGCCCCGGTTGTTCTTATGGTTTGTTACGACAAGGACTTGTGTTACCGCGCCCTAAATTACAACGACGAACACGAATGCGGCGATATGGATGCCAGCATTGTAACCACGACAATGATGATGCAGGCCACGGAACTGGGTCTGAATACTTTGTGGGCACGAGGATTCAATGCCGTGGAAATTGCACGGGCTTTTGAATTGCCTGAAAATTTGAAGTTGAGCTGCCTATTGGATATCGGCTATGCCGATCCTGCAGAAGGTGGCCCCAGCCCCCGCCATTCCGTTCGAAAGGGAATGGAAGAGCTGGTTTCCGAAATTTAGTTCTGGAGCAAGGCGTCAACCTGCTTGAACAGGCCGGCGATCATTTCGGGCTTGATGGCTAACAGGGTTTCAATCCTGGAAGTCAGCATGGCGATACTTTCGGGTCTGGGTTCGGGTGCCGCATTGACTCTTGCCGCAATGCTGGGGAGAACCTTGATCAACATACCGATCTGGGCTGCCTTGATTAGCAGTTCAGCGGTCTGGGGATTGAACTTGTCTCCCAGGTAGCTCTTGATAAATGCGGGCCAAACCTTTGAAGCCGTGGCTTCGTCGGTTCCCATGAATTGCCAGGGCTGCATCTGGGGGTTGTTCTTGAGAAGGGTGTCCAGCATGCACATGCTGCTGAACTCAAAGATGGGGTGGCCCACTCTGACGTCGCCCATGTCAATCAGTTCAATTTCACCATTTCGGATCAAGGTGTTCTTGGGGTGGAAATCACCGTGGAGCAATGTGGACGGGTCGGGAATGGCGGCGATTGTATCCAGGATTTGCTGGAACTGTTCCTCGTTGACCCACTTTCTGACGTGTTCCATTTCGCCGATAATAAATTCCTTGAAACTCTGGAATTCGTTGTTCTTTACGACGGTGGCGTGAATGCTGCGGGCCAAGTCCGCAATCTGCTGGATACGCTGGTCAAATTCTTCGGGATGCTCGGTAATGTAGGAACCCACGGTCTGGGCGTCTAGCATTTCATAAACCACGCCCATATCATTGCCAACCTTGACGATGTCGTAGCTGATGGCTGTGGGCATACCGTAGACAAATGCCTTGCGGGCGTTTTCCTGTTCGCGCTTGATGATGTCAATGGAGTTGGCGCCTTCAACCCTGTAGACCTTGACAATGGAATCTTCGCTCAGACGATAGACTGTGCCATAAGCTCCGCGGCCGATTTCCGGACAACCCTCGATACTTACGCATCGATAGGCCTTTTGAACGTCCAGAATTTCTGTAAAACCAGTCACTTCAAAGATGTCGTACACTTCGCTGGTAACGTTGATGACTGTAACTGTGGGAATTTTCTTTTTAAGCTTGAGAAGGATACGCAGACCTGCAGAAGAAATGTATTCCAGTTTTTCTGCGTCAATGGTGGCGGCTGTAGGGGAGTTGTCTCCGAGTAGTTCCATCACCTGCTTTTCTGCATCGCCTGCGTTGGATGAATCAACCTTACCGGATAGGATAATGCTGAGACTGTTATTCTCGATTTTCCCGTCAATATTTACAACAGTCATGATTTTCTCCTTCAAAATCATTAGATGTCAATAATATAACCTCAGATTTTGAAAAAAAGAGAAAATTGACTTAAATCGACGTTTTGGGGTGCGTTAAAGTGATTTTAGCGCACCTGTTTCGGATTCCATGATGTATCCTCGGACCACGATGTCCTTGGGAACCAGGGGATGGTTCTTTACCAAGTCAACTGTTTCTAGAACAGCAGCTTCGGTATCTTCGAAGCCGTGGAGCCAGGAATCCAGATCGATACCGCAATGGCGCATGAGGCTGATGTGCTCTTCGTCTACACCACGTTCCTTCATCAGGTGGAGCATTTCCTGGGCGTCCATGCCCTGCACGCCGCAGCCGGTGTGGCCGATAATCATAATTTCATTGACGCCCAGCTCGTAGATGGCTACCAGCAGGCTTCGGATGGTACTATCGAAAGGATTGGTAATGGTGCCGCCGGCATTCTTGATCATCTTCACGTCACCGTTCTTGATGCCTAGCGCTGCAGGGAGCAGTTCCACTAGGCGTGTGTCCATGCAGGTGACGATGGCAATCTTCTTGTCGGGATATTTACTGGTGGCGAATTTCTCGTAGCCCTTGTTGGCTACAAATTCCTTGTTATAGGCGAGCATTTCCTGAATCATGATGAAACTCCGTGTTTTTACGAGGGGAAAGATAATCATTTTGATTCGTTATCTCATTTTTACACTTTCCGTCTTCCGTCTAAATTTCTAGATTTGACTTGTTAAAAACTTAAACCAAGGACATCAAAATGCGTGACCAATTCGAAAGCCCGCTGATTCAGCGTTATGCTTCTAAGGAAATGAGTTTCATCTTCAGCCCGCAGTACAAGTTCCAGACTTGGCGCAAGCTGTGGATCTACCTGGCCGAGTCCGAAAAGGAACTTGGCCTGCCCATTACCCAGGAACAGGTGGACGAACTGAAGGCTCACGCAACAGACATCAACTTTGACGTTGCCGAAGAAGAAGAAAAGCGCCGCCGTCACGACGTGATGAGCCACGTTTACGCTTACGGTGTGCAGTGCCCCAAGGCTAAGGGCATCATCCACCTGGGCGCCACTTCCGCTTTCGTTGGCGACAACACCGACCTCATCCAGATGCAGCAGGCTTTGATCATTGTCCGTAAGCGCCTCTGCCGCGTGATGGATAAGCTCTCCAAGTTTGCCATGGAATACAAGGACATGGCTCAGCTGGGTGCTACTCACTTCCAGGCTGCTCAGCTCACCACCGTTGGTAAGCGCGCTTGCCTCTGGCTCCAGGACTTGCTCATCGACCTGGAAGAAGTGAACTTCCTTATCGAAGTGCTGCCGTTCCGCGGCGTTAAGGGCACCACCGGTACCCAGGCCTCCTTCATGGACCTGTTCAACGGCGACGAAGAAAAGATCATGGAACTGGACCGCCGCGTCACCGCCAAGGCTGGCTTCAAGCGCGTGCTCACCATCACCGGTCAGACCTACACCCGTAAGTGGGACAACCGCGTAAACCAGGTGCTCAGCTCCATCGCTCAGTCCCTTCACAAGTTTGCAACCGACATGCGCCTCATGCAGGGCGTTAAGGAAGTGGAAGAACCGTTCGAAAAGACTCAGATCGGTTCCTCTGCCATGGCTTACAAGCGTAACCCCATGCGTTCCGAACGCATCTGCTCTCTGGCCCGTTTCGTCATGGCCCAGGTGAACAGCACCGCCATTACTCAGGCTACCCAGTGGTTCGAACGTACTCTGGACGACTCCGCCAACAAGCGTCTTGCCATCCCCGAAGCATTCCTCGCTATGGATGCAATGCTCATCATCGCTGAAAACGTGACCAACGGTCTCGTGGTTTACCCGAAGGTAATCGAAAAGCGCATCATGGCTGAACTCCCGTTCATGGCTACCGAAAACATCATCATGGAAGGCGTGAAGAATGGCGGCGACCGTCAGGAACTCCACGAAGAAATCCGCGTGATGTCTCAGGAAGCTGGCCGCGTCGTTAAGGAACAGGGTAAGGATAATGACCTTCTCGAACGCGTTCTCAAGAACGAAAAGCTCCAGAAGCTGGGCATCACCGAAGAAAAGCTGAAGGAAATTCTCGACCTGAAGAAGTTCGTTGGCCGCGCTCCTGGTCAGGTCGTGAAGTTCGTGACCGAAGAAGTCCGCCCGGCTATCGAAGCAGTGGAAGACTGGAATAATATCGACGCCGGCGAACTGAAGGTTTAATTTTGTCCTATAGCCTGCGCGATACTGCGTTGCTCGCCCTCTCACGTACGATTAGTACGCTACGAGGACTTGCGCTACTGAGACTCTGCGCTTTAGCGCAGGAGATTGGCTCTAGCCAATCAATCGTCAAAGGATGTCGTTGCCATGTTTTGCCAGAAACTTGTTTCTGAAGCAAAACATAGGTAAGGACCTTGTCTCGCTTGACTCTAGAACAAAATTGAATGCCTGGTTCTAAAGCGAAATTTGATTCAGATATCATCCCTTCGACAAGCTCAGGGCAGGCTCTGAGCGTTAGCGAAGGATCTAGCAACTTTTAAAGTGCGGCCCTTTGGGGTCGCGTTTCTTGTATTTGTTTCGTTTTTTCGAATTTTTGGACTCCATTTTAATTGGTTTATCGGATTTGGAGCCCATGTTTTTAGACAAACTAACGCAAAAATGGCGGATTACCGTGTTGTCTAAGTTTTGAATGGACTCCTTTTTTTCATTGTTGTCCATTTTGGAGCCTATTTTTGAACAAACTTTATTATGTTTGTTGAATACAAAGTAATGAAATGGGCTCCAAATTAGCTTGGTTTGCCTTTTGGGAGTCCATTTTTGCGGAAAATGGCTTTTGCGGCGGGTCACAGAACTTATGATGGTAAATTCTATAACCAGGGAAACCTTGATTTAATTATTTTTTTTGCAATGAATCAGTGGGCTTTGACAATGGTAATTGGCGGATTAGGTCTGTTCTTCTTGGTGATGACCTATGGTGCCTTGATTTCAAGCAAGAAAAGCGGACATTATTCGTCTGGAGTGCCTCTTGTTGGCGGTACCCTTATTGCCATAGCCTTTTTAATTTCGCCCATGAAATGGCTTGCTTTTTTGGGCCTGCTTGATTATGGTTTTTGGATGATCTTATCAAGTCTTGTGAAAAATTTTATTGCTGGTAGGAAATTGAGGAAATAGAAGTTTTTTAGCTTCATTGTTAGAAATGAAAACTTATATTTCCTTTCCATGAACAACTTTACCTTCTACAGTCCTACAGAATTTGTTTTCGGTCGTTCCACAGAATCCCAGGTAGGGGAGCTTTGCCTTAAGCATGGCGCTAGCCGCGTGATGATTATTTACGGTGGGGGCAGCGTGGTGCGCTCCGGTCTTTTGGACCGTGTGAAAAGTGCATTGACCGCTGCAGGAATTGCCTTTACAGAAATGGGTGGCGTGCAGCCGAACCCCATTGATACCAAGGTTCGCGAGGGCCTTGAGATTGCCCGTGAATTTAAACCGGACTTTTTGCTGCCCGTAGGTGGCGGCTCCGTCATTGATACGGCCAAGGCCATGGCTGTGGGTTACTACTACGATGGTGACTTCTGGGATTTGTACGAAGTGGTGGACGGCAAGAAGAAAGCCACGGGAACTCGTGCACTGCCTTTGGGCGTTGTGCTGACCATTCCTGCCGCAGGTTCCGAAGGTTCCGGCAATTCCGTGATTACCAATACCACAACGAAGGTGAAGGTGGGTATCCGCTATCCCATGATTCTTCGCCCGAAGTTTGCAGTGATGAATCCTGAATTGACTATGACTTTGCCGGAATGGCAGACAGCCAGCGGCGTCAGCGATATGATGGCCCACATTCTGGAACGTTACCTGAGCAACACTCCCGACGTGCAGATTGGCGACCGCCTTGCAGAAGGTATGCTGCTGGCCATTATGGAAAATGCGGAAAAGCTTATTGCCGACCCGCAGAATTACGAAGCCCGCGCTAACATCATGTGGAGCGCTACTATCGCCCATAACGATACTTGTTCCATCGGCCGCGTGGAAGACTGGAACAGCCACGCCATGGAACATGAAATTTCTGCAGAGTACGATGTGACTCACGGCGCAGGCCTTGCAGTAATTTTCCCGGCGTTCCTGCAGTATGGTGCCAAGCACAATCCTCACAAGATTGCCCAGCTGGGTCATCGCGTGTTAGGCGTTGCCGACTCCGGAGACGTTGCTGCCGACGCTATGGCGGGTGCTCTTGCCCTCAAGACCTGGTTCCACGACAAGCTCCATATGCCTGTGACTTTTGCTCAGCTGGGGGTGGAAAATCCCAACCTGGAATTGCTCAACGAACGCCTCCACAAGTTGAAGGGGGAGGTTCTTAAGGGCTATATGGATTTGGATGCCGCAGCTACTATGGAAATCTACAAGTTGGCCTTGTAAAGGTTTGCCATGTTGAATAAATCCTACAAGTTTTATGGTTTGGAAGGTGCTCCAGAAAAAGTGCGACGCCTTTACGACCTGCTTTCCGGAATCTGGTGTGTTGAAACTTGCGCACCCCGCCTTCGTCAAAAATGGTCCTGCGAAAACAAAACCTGCGGACAGTGTTCTATTACGGCATTTTTAGTGCAAGATCTTTTGGGTGGGGATGTGTATGGCATTCTCCGGCCGGAAGGTGGTGTCCACTGCTATAATGTAATTGGAGATCGTGTTTTTGACTTGACCAGCGAACAGTTCGGCAGTGAAAAGCTTTGCTATGAGGGTAATGCATTGCAGTCTCGTGAGGTTCATTTTGCCAAGGAAGAAAAACGGCTTCGTTACGAGATGCTGAAATCTCGATTGTTAGAGGTTATTCCGGGGCATATTTAAAAGGGTTGCCTTCGCTTTTTAGGAATCATCCGTTCTGGATGATTCCTTTTCTATTTATTTAAAAGTATGCGTTTTTTATTTATGATATTATATTCCTTGTAAAGAAGGATTTTTTTATGTCTACTATTCGTAAGCGCTTGTCTACTGAATCTACCTCACGTTCCGAAATGGCCATTTTCGATATGGCCTCCTGCTTGGATGAAAAATGGAATGTGTGGATGAATGTTCACCTGAATTTTGCCGTGAGAGGCCGGGGTAATGATGTGGACCGCGAAGTGGACTGCATCCTTTACCACAAGAAGTATGGGATGCTCCTGATTGAATGCAAGGACGGCCAGATTTCTACGGAGGAGTCGCAGGGTTCCGAAAACGGTTTTGTGTGGAAGCAGGGAAACCGCGTGATGGAACGTTCTCCCGTTCAACAAGTGCAGTCCTTGATTTATCCACTTCATGATCATTTTAGCGGTATGTTCCCCAAGGATGAAGGGGCAGGCTATCACCGGGTTCGTGTGCAGTGGGCCGTTTGTTTTGCGGATATGGATAGCGTTGGAAAAATTGGCAGCAATGCCATGCAACCTAAACGCGCGATTTTAAAGTCGGACCTGAAAAGCTACAATACTTTGGAACGTAAGGTCAAGAAAATCCTGGAAATGAAGGAAGAATCTCGGGGAGGAAATCCCTTCCCCAATGATGAACTTTCGGATGAAAATTTTGACAGGCTGGTTTCGTTCCTGGGTTGCTTTGATGAACCTTCCTGGCCGGAACTTTGGGATATGCAGGCAGAAGCCCGTGTGCGCCCGACGGAAATTCAGGAAATGCTGATGGAGTCCATTGTTCGTAACCCGCGCATGCGTATCGAGGGTGTGGCTGGTTCTGGAAAGTCGTTGTTGGTGCAGTGGGAGGCGACCCGCCTGGCTCGCGAAGGGAAGCGGGTTGTGGTTCTTTGCTACAATGATTTGCTGGCGGAACACATGCAGCAAAATTTTGTGGAGGCTGGCCTAGATGAATCGCAGGTGGTGATGTCTGGATTCCATAAGTTGGCGGCTAAATATGTGCGCCTGGCCAAGGTCAAGGGTGTTGCCCGCAAGGAACCGGATGATGCTAAGGAGAAGGCTGAATATTTTGAATCCATGTCGGTCTTCTTTAAGAAGGCTCTGGAAAAATTACGTGGCAAGAAGAATCGCTTTTTTGATGCCCTGATTATTGATGAAGGACAGGACTTCGCCAACGATTGGCTTGATACGGCTTTGCTTCTGTTGAAGGATCCAGAAAAGGGGATTGTGCGATTCTTCTATGATTCCAAACAGACTTTGTACAAAGGCCGCGAGGTTCTGGGGAATGCTGCCATTAATGCCATGCCTGTAATGGTTCTTAAGCGAGGCTTCCGCAGCACCAAGAAAATTTTGAACTGGGTTCATGACGTAACGGATATCCGTATCCCTTGTTACGAAGATACGGTGCCTGGCCGTGAGGTAGATGTTCGCCTATATGACAAGCCCGAAGACCAGATTGAAATGTTGCGGAAGGTGGTTCTGGATCTGAAAAAGAAGGGTGTCGAACCTAAGGACATTCTGGTTGTTTCATTGAGAAGCAAAAATCATTCCGGCCTGGCGTCGTTGAACGATGATGTATTCCAGTGGAGCGATGTGAGCGATTCTTTGAACAGTCTTGCCATAAACATGGTGTCGGCCTACCGCTATAAGGGCTTGGATAAGCGGGTGGTTATTTTGACGGATCTAGAACCGTCCAGGAATGACCCTGGCGCGCCTCATAGCAATGCCAATCTGATTTTGGTGGGGGCTACCCGAGCCAAGGAACATCTGGTCGTTTTCAAACAGCGAAAGAATTTCTAAAAAAATATTTTTTCTATCTTGTCTCCTGTAAATAATTACAGGAGTTTTTTATGTCCGTTCAAGTAATGGTAAATGGTATTCCGGGTAACATGGGCAAGATCGTGGCCGAAACCTGCGTCAAGCGCGGCCTGGAACTGGTTCCCTATTCCCTCACTGGTGAAATCATCGTCGAAAACGAATCTGAAGTGGCTGGCAAGACCATCCAGCTTCTGAAGCCCAGCAACCGCGAAGAACGCATCGGTGAAGTTCTTGCCAAGTATCCGAATCTGATTTGCGTGGACTACACTCATCCCACCGCCGTGAACGACAACGCCGCTTTCTACGTAAAGCACAAGATTCCGTTTGTCATGGGCACCACCGGTGGTGACCGCGAAGCTTTGACCAAGCTTGTTGCCGAAGCTAATCACCCCAGCGTGATTGCTCCCAACATGAGCAAGCAGATTGTGGCCTTCCAGACCATGATCGAATGGCTGGCCAATGAATTCCCCACCGCATTCAGCGGCTACAAGCTTTCTGTGGTTGAAAGCCACCAGAAGACCAAGGCAGACACCAGTGGTACTGCACGCGCCGTGGTTGGCTCCTTCCAGAAGATGGGCTTTGAATACACTCCGGACGATATCGAAAAGGTCCGTGACGAAAAGAGCCAGATGGAACGTATGGGCGTGCCTGAAGAATACCTGGGCGGCCACGCATTCCACACCTACAACCTGGATAGCGAAGACGGTACCGTCCACTTCGAATTCCAGCACAATGTGTGCGGCCGTAAGATTTACGCCGAAGGTACTGTGGACGCCGTGAACTTCCTGGCCGAACAGATTGCCGCCGGCACTGCAAAACCCTTCAACATGATGGACGTCCTCCGCTCCGGCAAGATGCGTTAATCAGCTTAAAGGTTAAAGGATAAAGTTTATAGAAGAATAATGCGAGGCTAAGCCTCGTTGATGAAGAGCGGCGTAGCCGCCTAGCTAAGTTCTTTAACCTTTCCGCTATCACCTCGTCGCTAATATGCGTTCTTATATCCTTCGACGTTTGCTGCTGATGATCCCGACTCTTATCGGGATTTCATTGGTGTGCTTTATCCTGATTCAGCTGTTGCCTGGTGGCCCGGTAGAAGAAATGATTTCCCGTGCCCAGCAGGCTGCTGCCATGAAGGGTGGGGTAGATGCGTCTAAGGCTCTTTCTCCAGATCAGATTGCCCAGATTCAGGCTTATTTCGGTTTCGACAAGCCGGCCTGGCAGCGGTACCTGACCTGGCTCTGGAACGTACTTCATTTGGATCTAGGGAACAGTTATACTTACGGTCTTCCTGTGTGGGACGTAATCACTAGCCGTTTCCCCATTTCTCTTTTCTTTGGTTTTACGTCATTCTTCTTAAGCTACTTGATTTGTATTCCGTTGGGACTGTGGAAAGCGGTTCATCATGGAAGCAAGTTGGATACCTTTAGCAGCGGCGTGATTTTTTCGGGCTATGTGATGCCCGGTTATGCCCTTGGTATTTTGCTGATTATCTTTTTGGCCGGCGGTTCTTACCTGGATATTTTCCCCCTGGGCGGTTTGACATCAGACGAATTTGAAGATTTCACGTTCTTCGAAAAGTTAGCGGATCTGGCGCACCATCTGGTGCTGCCTATCTTCTGTTATATGATCAGTGAATTCGCCTTCTTGACCTTTCTCATGAAAAACTCCGCCTTGGAGGAGCTGGGCCGTGACTACATGCGAACAGCCCTGGCCAAGGGCATGAGTTTCAACCAGGCATTGGTACGCCACGCTCTGCGCAACGCCTTGATTCCCATTGCCACCCGCCTGAGCGAAATCTGCACCCTTATGTTTGCCGGAGCGCTCTTGATCGAAAAGGTTTTTGATATCGATGGCATGGGATTGCTCTATTACAATTCCATGGTAAACCGTGACTACAATGTGGTTATGGGGATTATTTTCCTGAGCAGTCTAATGGCCATGGTGGGCCGCCTGTTCAGCGATATCCTTTATACTTTGGTAGACCCGAGAATTAAGTTCTCGTAATAAAGATTGCGGTACCTTGACCGCTAATTTTATATATATTCCGTACTATGAATAACGAAATTGTCTCTTCTGCAGTTAAAGATTTTCTTTTGGCTCACGGCTATGCCGCGGATTTTGAAATTACAACCATTGCCGGTGCCGGTTCGGGCCGCAAGTACTACCGCATTGCCAGTGGCGATAAGTCCTGTGTACTTCAGGTTTCCGCATCTGTAGATGACGACTTTAAGCGCTTTGTAGATTATTCCGCCGCCTTCCGTGAATTCGGTCTGCCGGTGCCTCGCGTGTATTTTGTGGACGAAGCAAGTTGCTCTGTGTTGCAGGAAGATCTGGGCGCACACAACCTGCTGGATGAAATTCTTCCGTCTGGTCAGAACAAATCCGGCAACGTCCGCATCCTGTATCCGGTGGTGATTGACGCTCTCGTCAAGTGGCAGGAAGTTTCTCGCTCCCTGTTCAGTTCCCGCTCCGACCTTTGGCTCCGTCGTTTTGACTTTGCCGCCCTCAAGTGGGAAACCGACTACTTTACCGAAAACTTCCTGAAGGCTCATAAGGGAATTCAGGAAATTCCTCAGTCGGTGTTGAACTTCTACTCTGTGCTGGCCATTTCTGTGGATGCTCAGCCCAAGGTACTTTTGCATCGCGACTTCCAGAGCCAGAACATTATGGTGAAGCCCGATTCTGAAGTTGCCTTCGTAGATTATCAGGGCGCCCGTCGCGGTTCCATGTTCTATGATCTGGCTAGCCTCCTGTGGGATCCTTACGTGAGCCTGTCTCTGAACGAAATCAAGGACTTCTTTGAATACTGGCGCACCATGTTCCGCGAAACCAAGACCTATACACAGGAAGATGCCTGGGAAGCCTTTATCCATGCAAGCCTCCAGCGCGTGATGCAGGCCATGGGTGCTTATTGCTTCCTCTCTAAGGTTAAGGGAATCCAGAAGTTTGAACAGTACATCGAACCGGGTAAGGCTCAGCTCCGCGTGCTGTTCGGTGAATTCAAGAAGATCGCCAAGGTCACCGAACCGGAAGTCTTCGAATTTATGGATAAGGCACTGGCATAGCCCATGGCTCTTGTTTATACAAAATTTTATGCAGCAGAAGAAACCTTTGGCCGAGCCTTGGGTTTCGCTTATGATGCTCTTGTACATGGTCCCTGCTCCTTTGATGCTAATGCGACATGGAAGGGGCTTGTGGATCGTGTGAAGCAGGGCGTGTATATGGGGGAGGGCTTGCTCTTGCCTCATACTCGTGTGCCGGGACTAGCTGAACCGTTGATGGCTTTCGTAGTTTGCCCCGAGGGTCTGACGGATGTTGAAATCCGCGGTGGTGAAAAGGCGAAGTTCATGTGCGTGCTGTTGTCTCCGGCGGAGTCTGCAATGGCCCATACCACTGTCATTGCCGACATGGCTCGTAAGATGCTGGACTCTGAATGGAAGACTAAGGCTTTGGCGGTTAAGACCGACGAAGAAATAAGGGCCTTGTTTGGATAGCTGGATTGTACAGCAAATTTTTAAAGGGACCGCGCCAAGGCGTGGTCTTTTTTTATGAAAAATAATGTGGACCACTTGCAGGGAAACGTTTAACTTTTTATATTGGCAATTGAATGATTGTTCAACTGCTTGTTTGGTTGAACTGAGATCCTTGAGGTAACAATGGTTGAAATCGAATTAGAAGGAACCGACTGTAGCTGCATTCACGAAGAAGTGGTGAACGCTATTCGTCCTATGATGCCTGAGGATGAAAACCTTATGGATCTGGCGGATATCTTCAAGATTTTCAGTGATTTTACCCGCGTCAAGATTCTTTGCGCCTTGATGCGTGCCGAAGTCCATATGGCTTCCCACAAAAAAGGAATTAGCAAATGCCATGGGAATGACTGTCGCCCGGAAATGTGCGTCAGCGATATTTCGGTCTTGCTGAATATGACCAAGTCTTCCATTTCCCATCAGCTTCGAATTTTAAAACAGTCTAATCTGGTGAAGTGCCGTAAGGAAGGGAGCGTTGTCTATTACTCCCTGGCCGATGAACACGTTAAGATGATTTTCAATCAGGGCATGGCCCATGTCATGGAGGATGAAGATTAACGGCGAAGGCTGTTTTTCTTTCTCTTGGAGGTTGAAAGATTGTTCAACTATTGAATCTTAAAAAGAGGAATAATATCATGGAATACGTAACAATATTTCTTTCTGCATTAACAGAACTCTTTGCCGAAATGGCGCCCTTCCTGCTTTTAGGGTTCCTATTGGCGGGAATTTTGCACGTGTGGGTTCCCAGATCCTTATATGTGCCTAAGATAAGTAAGCCTAACTTCAAGTCGGTTCTGCTTTCGGCGCTATTTGGAATTCCGCTTCCTATTTGTAGTTGTGGCGTAATCCCTACGGCGGTGGCCCTACGTAAGGAAGGGGCTAGCAAGGGTGCCAGCGTCAGCTTCTTAATTTCTACGCCTGCTACTGGGGTGGATTCCATTCTGGCGACTTATTCTCTGCTGGGACTACCTTTTGCCATTCTCCGTCCGGTGGCTGCATTTGTCTCTTCGATGTTCGGCGGGCTGCTAACCAATCTGGTAACGCGGGGCGAGGCTGAAGATGACCTTTCGAAAATTGCGGTTCCCAAAAGTGAATGTGGCTGCGGCAGTTGCGGTCACGACCATAAGGAACACGACGAACATGAGAATCACGAATGTTGCTGCTGCCACGATCACGACCATGATGAACATGAGGAACGCAAGTGTTGCTGCGGTCATGAAGAAGTGCATGGTTGCAGTTGCTGTCTCGATGAACACTCTTCTGAAAAGGCGAACGGTTTTGTTGGAAAATTGAAGGAAACTTTCAAGTACGGCTTCGGCGATTTATTGCCTGAAATTACCCGCTGGCTTTTGGTCGGTTTGGTTTTGGGTGCCTTGATTGCTGCCTTCGTTCCCAATGAATTGTTCATGTCAATTCGCGAGTATCCCATCCTCTGCATGTTTGCCATGCTGTTGATCTCCATGCCCATGTACACCTGTTCCACAGGCTCCATCCCTCTGGCTTTGGCCTTGATGGCAAAGGGACTTCCTCCTGGTGCTGCCTTGGTGTTGCTGATGGCTGGTCCTGCAACAAGCATTGCATCTATGGTTGTGGTGGGTAAGACTTTTGGCAAGCGTACTTTGATTGCCTACCTAATCAGCATTGCTGCCGGAGCCTTCTTCTTTGGATGGCTGGTGGATACGTTCATGATGGACACCTTCCTTAGCACCATAACTGCAAATGGCCACTACGGGGATGGTGATGGCCTGGGATGGTTCGATTACAGCTGTGCCGCTGTTCTTGCCTTATTGATTTTGGTGGGATTTATTCCCAAGAAGGGGCATCACCACTGAATGGATCCGAATCCGTAGGTCCTGTAGCCTTCGTAATCTCCGAAGAATCGTGAGTAACCGGCACGGATGCTCATCCACCTAAAGGGATAGAATTCCAGCTTGCCGCCTACTTCGTAATACCTGAATGAGGTTTCATCATTCAGGTATTTTTTGTCGATGGCGCTTTCGGGAGTGTGAATGTCGGTAATGTTTCCGCCGAATGCGGTATCCTTGGCGACGGCGCTGGCAAGCAATGTTCCGCGGATGAGGGCGTCTTTCAGCAGACCGGATTCTACGCGGTAGAGACCGCTAACTTCGGTGTAGAGTTCCTGACTGTTGGGGCCAAGATCGGTTCCCATGCTCTGGGCGTAGCTGGCATAGGTGTAAGCGCCGCCTTTGTGGTGGGTGTAAACCCAAGGTTCGATGCGGGTGTATTCCCCATACCAGTTCCAGAGCGTCTTGCCGAGACGCAGGCTGTCGCGGGCGATGCCAACAGAGGCGGCCCACTTATTGCCCCACCAGGAATCATCAAACATGGAGGTGGGGGACTTCATGTCGTCCCAAAGCAGTTCACCGTAGAATTCCCAATGGGGAATGGTCTTGACGCTTAGATCAAAGGCTAGGCCGATGTTGTCTTGATCTCCCTGCAGATGTTCCTGGAAAACGTAAGGGATAAAGGGAATCATGTAGGACCATTCAAAGTCGCGGCCGCTGCTATCGGCATCCAGGTTGGGGTTGGAGCCTGCGGGTTCTGTTGTGGTTCCATAGAGGGCCGTTTCGGAAAGTCCCAAGGTAATGTTGGCCGGCAAGTTCAGGTCAAGACGATGGACGTGTAGATATTTACCGTTCCCTTTTTTCTCGAAAAGCTTCATGCCGTACTGGGAATATACGACAGGGCCCACTTCAAACTGATAACCGAAATAGGGCGTAGGGGCCGGGTCGCTAATGCGGCTACTGCTATCTTGCCAAGGGCGGTAGTTTGCCTGTTCTCCGCGGAGAATCACATGGTTTCGACGGGCGGGACCCATGTCCAGGTAATCAAAACCGCCAAGCAATGTTACGGCGGAAAGCTGGTAGCTGGCGTGTGCGGCGAACAGGTCCCAGGTACGCTTGGTGTCGCTCTGCTTGTTGTAGGGAATGCCTTCGTTGGGGTTGTAGAAATGGTCGGCGATATCGCGGTTGGTAAAGTCGGTGCTGACTTTTACGCGGGCAGCGAACTGGAAGGCGTCTGTAAAATGACCATCCAAAAACAGACGCACCGACATGGCGTTGTCGTAATGGGTGGGGGTGTTGCCTTGACCTGGAATTTTTTCGTAATTGGTAATTGCCAGGGAATCCAACAGCTGGGCGTGTATATTGACTTCGTAATTTTTTGACGTATCGACTACGGTAAAATGAGCCGATGCATAAACGGCTAACAATAGAAGGGCGGCGACGATTCTCATTTGAAGGCTTCCTTCAACAAGGCTAAATGATGGCGGAGGTATTCCCTCTTTTGTTTGGCGGAGGCTCCTGCCAGACAGCGGGGAAGGGCGGTCAATATGCGGACAAGGCTACGGGTCATGCGGAATAACTTGGAAAGCAGAAGTCCGCGGAGTCCGAAATGCTTGCGGAACACGTATTGCTGGGAGCGGTCATGCTGCAGGGCGCGACTGAGGCTGTTGCTTGCGGAGCCGCCACCCAGGTGGGTGATGGGGGCGTTCTGTGCGATGTAGAAGCGTGCGCCCAGTTTGCGGAATCGCAGGGCCAGATCCGCATCTTCGTAGTACATGAAAATTTTTTCGTCGAACCCGCCGACGGTTTCCCAGAGGGCTCGGTGCAGCATCCAGCAGACGGCACTTGCCCAGTGGACTTCCTGAAGACCATTTTTGTCGGCGGGGGCGGGTGTGCCCTCTAGAATGCGGGCGGCACCTGATTCGCTGCGGAAGGCGTTTAGGAAAAACGGAATGGCTCCAATTCCGTCGGGGCCCAGCCCAGCAAAAAAATTGTTCTGACGGCTGCCGTCTGCGTTTAGCGTTGTAGGCGCGATGATCGCTTCGTGGCCTGCTTCTGCAGCCTGGTCAAGATTCTTTCGCAACGTCACGATAGCTTCTGGATTGAATCGCGTGTCGTTGTTGAGAAGGCAGATGGCGTCGAATTCTATGCCGTCTGCGATGAGACCCTTGATGGCCCCGTTGTTGGCGGCGCCAAAGCCCAGGTTGCCTTTTTGCGGGTAGAGGTGTACCCATGGAAAGTGGGCTCGGATTTTTTCTACAGTTCCGTCGGAACTTCCATTATCGGCGATGGCTACGACGAAATGACCTGCAGTTTCTGCATCGTTGGCAGAAACCAGGGGCAGCAAATCTTTAAGGCAGACCTCGGTCAAGGCCCATCCGTTATAGGTAACCAAAATAATGGCAGTCTGCTTTTCCATCAGGATTTCCCAAAAAGTTTTTTAGCCAGTGGTAATCCAAGGGCGCTAAAGAGAATCTGCTTTAATCTGGTGACTGCAGATGTCTTTAAGAAAAGGTCATCTCTGTGGGCAAAAACCCAGGGGAGGAATCGGAAAGCGGTTGTGTGGGCTGTCTTGTGTTGAGTCCAGCGCAGGTGCTTTTTCGCGAAATTGATTTCCCCGTCATTCATTTTGAGTCGGTCTGCGTTGGCGATAATTGTCTCGTTCCAGGAAATTGCCGTGGCCAGGGTCTTGCTCATGCAAGGCGTGGCGACACCTCCAACGGCGTTGCCTCCGTGAATGCGGTAGCTGGCGACGGTTTCATCGATGGCGACAATGCCTCCGTTCTTCAGGGCCATCATGGCGATCCAGCGGTCGTGTACGGTGACTCCTTCTGGAATGGGGAGGATCTCGTTCAGCAATTCTACTCTGAAAAGAGAAATCATTCCCGTGACGTTGTTGATGCCGGCAATCTGGCGGCAAATGTTGGAGTCCTTGCTAATATGGGCGAGGGCGCGCCAGGAATCTGCAGTCTTGTTGCCTTGACCGTCTATGATCTGGGCGTCTCCAAATGCAAGGGCCTTGCTGCCGATGCCCTGGACCAACTTTTCGTTTTTGGTTGGATTCCAGATGTCATCCTGGTCGGCGAGTGCGATGAAATCTCCCGGCTGTACAAGCTGTCGAGCGTATTCCAGCGCTTTTGAAAATGCGGCTCTGTGCCCCGTGTTGGTTTCATTTCTGTAAAAATGGAGGGGGAGCTTTTCTCTATAGCTTTCTACAATTTCGCAAGTCCTGTCAGACGAGGCGTCGTCAAGAATGGTGACGGATTTTGCCGGAAGGGTCTGCCATGCAATGGAACGGAGCATTTCATCAAGATAGCGCTCGCCATTATAGGTGCATAGGACAACGTGTACAGAGTTCATTGCCCTAATATATAAATATCGGGAGCTGTTTAAATCTGAGAAAAGATGTTCAACACCTGTTGTTGGAACTCTTGGTCTCTACGGCCTGCAAAAAGGAATTGGCGGACCTCTTCAAAGGTTTTTTGATTCCACGCCTGGGGCAAATCAAGGATCTTATGGACGGCGTCCTGAACGTTGCCGGGGTCGTAGGTCATCCAGCAGGGAAGCCTGTAGTCCTTGACGTATTCTTCGTTGGCGGCTAACACGGGAATGCCGCATTGCAAGGCTTCGAAAAGCACCATGGGGCCGCTTTCAAACTTTGACGTTACAAGCAGCAGGTCCATTTGATTCTGAAGTTTTTCCTTGACCTCGTTAGGGGAAAGCCAACTGTAATTATGAA
This sequence comes from Fibrobacter sp. UWH1, assembly GCF_002210365.1. Taxonomy (NCBI): domain Bacteria; kingdom Pseudomonadati; phylum Fibrobacterota; class Fibrobacteria; order Fibrobacterales; family Fibrobacteraceae; genus Fibrobacter; species Fibrobacter sp. UWH1. The sequence goes on along the minus strand of NZ_MWQG01000007.1, from coordinate 109,135 downwards.
CAACGTTAGATGTTCCGCAGTCCTGGACCATCTTGTTGAAAATGTCCCTGTCGGGGCCTTGTCCGATGACGTGAAAATGAACGCCTTTTTCTTTTAGCAGGCTTGCTAGCGGGGGGATGATCTCCTGACCTTTTTGCCCGAAGTATAGTCTGCCGATGTTTGCGATGTTTCTTACTTCGGAAGGTGCTTTGGGGGCTGCGTCTTCCTGGTAGGTCAGCGGGTTGGGCAACTGGAATACAGGCGTCTCACTGGGAATAAATCTGCGGAGCAGACGTTCCTGGTAAGGCGTGTTGACGATCCATTTCGAAATCTTCGGATAGACTTTCAATGCCAGCCTGTCGCGGAGTGTTCCAAACTTGGCCAGCGATTCCTTTTGGGTGAAGGCCATGGGGTAATAGGAAATCAATTCCAGATTGAGTTTGGATGCGGCAACTACGGCGGGAATACAACGTTCTATGTTGCCCGGGCAGATGATAAGCTGCCTAAAGTTGGCGGAACCTGCTCCATGTTCTTTTAAAAGTTTGAAGGCCTTGCCCGACTTACCCGAAAACCTATCTCGAACAATGGGGAATGGTCCCTGGGAATGGTAGGGTAGGGGAATTCGTTCAATGGAGGGGTATAACTCGGAATCAAACTTTTGAGCGGAAAAGAAAAAATGCACCTGGTAACTTTCTGCCAGAATGTTGGCGATACGGGCCGAAAGAATTTCCTGGCCGCCCCATTCCGACGCATCGCTATAAAAGTAGAGGTGCTTGCTCATAGCCCACAATATAAAAAAAGGAATTTTTTATAATTGACGTTGTGAAGAAAATCCTTTTTGTTTGCGATAAGAATGAGTGTACCAGTTTTGGACGTCTAACCTTGAATTTGGTGAAGGCGGTAACGCCGGAGTTTGAAACCCATGTGCTGTGGTTAAAGACACCCAAGTTCTTCCCGGATGCGGCCAAGTCGGCTGAAGGTGCCGCTGCAGTGGTGTCGCCGGATTCCTATACTTCTCACGAAGTGTGGGCCAAGTCGCTCTATACTGGATTCATGAGTTTCCGCGGTCCTTTAAAGAAGGCGATTAAGGCGGTGCAGCCGGATGTGGTTTTCTTTATTCGACCGGAGTTGGGTTTTCTGGTGCCGGTGGCAAAGTCGGCGTTAAAGGCTTGCAAGAATGACGGACGTACAGTCATGTTCGTTCACGATACCTTTGCAGAAACCCTTTACCCCACAAGTGCCAAGTTTATCCTGTTGAACCTGTTCTATATCCGTGCAACCGTCAAGGCGGATTCTTTTGTCTATAATTCGGGATGGACTCGTGAACAGGCTGCGGCTCACTTTGGCAAGAAAATGTCCTGTGCTCCCGGCTCTGTAATCGGTTGCCCCATTGACCAGGATCTGTTTAACAAGCCCGAAGTGGCAATTACTGCCGACGATAAAAAGGCATTCCGTCGCAAGCACGGTATGCGTAATTTCGAGGGCATGTGCGTTAACGTTAGCCTTGATGAACCCCGCAAGAATATCGACACTTATTTTGAAACGGCAAGGCTCCGCCCCGATGTGGCCTTTGTCCGTGTGGGTAAACTTTCGGAACGACTCCGCGAAATCATTAACGTTAAAAAGCTTTATAACGTCTACCATTTTGAACGCCTGAACGCAACGGAACTGCGGGACTTTTACCGCCATGCCGACCTGATGGTATACCCCTCTCTGTTAGAAGGTTTTGGCCTGCCTCCTATTGAATCTCTTGCCTGCGGAACTCCTGCCCTGTGTGCAGCCACCTCTGCGGTAAAAGAAAACCTGGAAGGGGTTGTTCCTCTGATTGATCCGCCTACCGATGCCGAAGCCTACGCCAAGGTAATTGACCGCGTCATCGCCGGCGAAAATGTGGTAGACGAAAAAAGAGCAGCGGAACTTTTGCTCCACTGCTCTATGAATTCCTTTAAGAATTGTGTGCTTTCGGCACTTACTTCTTTTCTGTCCAGACCTTGATTAGGCTTCTGTTCTTGCGGAAGATAAGCCACAGGGTGGGCCAGATCAGCACCAGGTCGCGGATAAGGCTTGTCCAGGCTTCGGCCTTGTCGTGAGCGTCACCGTCTTCCAGTTCGAAGCAACCGCAGGTAATGCCTAGGTCGTTGCCCAGGGCCCAAGCCAGCGCGATAATGAAGCTGACGAACATCCAGAAAATAGCGAAGGCGCTTTCCTTGACGAAGGGGCTAAAGATCATGGCCAGACCGAACCACAGTTCAAACTGCGGGTACACCAGGGCGAAGAAGTTGTTGATGAAATCCAGGTGCAGGGTGGAGAAGAACTGGTACTGAGCCACCAGCGTTGCAAACTGGTGAGGATCCTGGATCTTGAAAATACTTGCGAAAATGAACATGCCGCCAATGCCCACGCGGAACAAGGTTTCCAGGGCGCGGATGGCGAAGTCCTTGTGAAGCTTGTAGGCGGGAATGCAGATGCCTGCTGCCACGATGATGGCTCCCAGACCCACATGAATGTTATAGCGGTAGGACTTGGGCCAGATATCGATCATCCAATCCTTGTCGGTAACGGTCAGGAAGGTTTCGGGGAACGAGATTTCTGCAACGCCGAAAGCGACAAGAATGGAGGCGACAATCAGCAGTGCCAGAGAAATTGCGGTCTTCTTGGTAAACTTTTCCATATGGCCCCCTTACAGAATGTCTGCCGGCTTTTCCAGGATTTCCTGGCTTCCGATCCATTCCACAGACTTGGAATCTTCGACGCGGATATTGTTTACGATGGCGAGGATCACGCAGAAGGCGGCAATGCCCAGGAGCACGATCCAGTTCAGGGACTTGAGGTAATTGAAGGGGCGCACTTCAAGCATACCCTTCAAGAAATAGAACAACGGCAGAATATAGGTCCAGGTCAGAATCTGCACGACGCAAATCTTGACGATGGAAATGGCGAGTTGAATGCAATCTTTGATCATGCTGAAAAGATATAAAAAAGCGAGTTCCCGAATGTACGGGAACTCGTTTTTTTACACAAAGTTAGAATTTGCCTTTCGGTGTCGCTTTGGATTTTCTGTTAGACATCGCCGATGTCGCCGGTGGCCACAAAGTTGCGGATGGCGCGGGTAATGCGCATGCTGCAGAAGTTAGGGCCGCACATGGAGCAGAAATGGCTGGACTTTGCCTGGTTGCCGGGCAGAGTCGCGTCGTGGTATTCCATGGCCTTTTCCGGATCCAGGGACAATGCGAACTGGTCGTTCCAGCGGAAGTCAAAGCGGGCACGGCTCAGGGCATCGTCGCGGAACTGGGCTGCAAAATGGCCCTTGGCGATGTCTGCGGCGTGGGCGGCCAGCTTGTAGGTCACAACGCCTGCACGAACGTCGTCGCGGTTGGGGAGGCCCAGATGTTCCTTGGGGGTCACGTAGCAGAGCATGGCGGTACCGTACCAACCAATCTGTGCTGCACCGATGGCAGAAGTGATGTGGTCGTAGGCGGGAGCGATGTCGGTAGTGAGAGGTCCAAGAGTGTAGAAGGGGGCGCCGTGACACTTTTCCAGCTGGCGGGCCATATTGTCCTGGATCTTGTGCATAGGCACGTGACCCGGACCTTCGATAATCACCTGAACGCCGTATTCCCAGGCGATCTTGGTCAGTTCGCCCAGAGTATCAAGTTCGCCGAACTGGGCTTCGTCATTGGCGTCGGCCAGAGAACCCGGACGGAGACCGTCACCCAGGGAGACGGCTACGTCGTACTGTGCCAGAATTTCGCAAATTTCGCGGAAGTGGGTATACAGGAAGTTCTGCTGGTTGTGCTTCATCTGCCACAGGGCGAGAATGGAACCGCCTCGGCTAACGATACCGGTGGTACGCTTGGCGCACATGGGGATGTGTTCCAGCAAAAGGCCTGCGTGAATGGTGAAGTAGTCCACGCCCTGTTCAGCCTGTTCGATCAAAGTGTCGCGGTAAAGTTCCCAGGTCAGTTCCTCGGCCTTGCCGTTGACCTTTTCCAGGGCCTGGTAGATAGGCACTGTACCGATAGGTACGGGGCTGTTGCGGATAATCCATTCGCGGGTTTCGTGAATGTGCTTACCGGTAGAAAGATCCATGACGGTATCTGCACCCCAGCGCACGGACCACACCATCTTTTCCACTTCTTCTTCGATGGAACTGGTAATGGCGGAGTTGCCGATGTTGCTGTTGATCTTCACCAGGAAGTTTGTGCCGATGATCATAGGTTCGCATTCCGGGTGGTTGATGTTGCCCGGAAGGATGGCGCGGCCGGCGGCAATTTCGTCGCGGACGAATTCGGCGGTAATGGGCTTGCCGTTAGCTTTTATCTTTCCTGCTGCAACCAGTTCGTCAATACGCTGGTTTTCGCGGATAGCCACGTATTCCATTTCCTTGGTAATGACACCTGCGCGGGCATAGTCCAGCTGGGTCAGCTTGTGGCCAGCCTTGGCGCGCATGGGGTGGTGTTCTGCGCTAAAGCGCAGGTGGTCCAGCTCGTGGTTTTCACGGCGGGCGCGGCCATAGGCAGAAGTCATGTCGTCCAGCTGTTCGGCGTCGCCACGTTCGTTAATCCAGCTTTCACGGAAACGTTCGATACCCTTGGTTACGTCGATCTTGGCGTCGGCATCGCTGTAGGGTCCGCTGGTATCATAGACGGTAACAGAGGGAAAATCCGGATCTTCAATCTGGATTTCGCGCATGCCGACCTTGATATCATTGAAAATCTTGCCGGAAACGAACACCTTCTTGGAGTTCATGAACGGTTTCTGGAGCGAATCCTTCTGATCACTCATAAATAATCTCGCTTTTCTTTGGCCTTAATCTAGGCGCAAGTTAATTTCATCTTGTAACGAACTGGAATATAGAATTTTTAAAAAAATGTAAGCGTTGTGAAATTCCGTTTGCCTAGGTGTATATTATTAACATATATTGTAAGAAATAAATATCTTAAAGTGGAATTACATTTTCGATGCAGAAGAGAATCATATCTTACAAGGGTGACGAGGAATTACGGAACAATTTGGAAGTCCTGAAGGCGATTTTGCCCATGACTGGGAACGGAACTGAATTGCCTAGGATGTACATCCAGATTTTCACAACGGTTCTGAGCCCGCACAAGCTGCAGCCTATCTGGACGATCATCGAGGAAGTATTCCCCGGTGTGCCTTGGTTCGGAAATTCCACTAGCGGTAACATCGTTGACTGCGATGCTGCTGCCGAAATTACCATTGCGGTTACTTTTTTTGAAAAGCCCACGACCCAGTTCAAACTTTTACAGTACGACATGTCCAAGATGTCGGCCCGCGAAATTACCCAGAGCATTGTGGCCGAGGCCAATGAAAATCCGTGGGTCAAGGCTATCGAAATGTACCGTACCATTTCGGCCAACTCCTCTACAAATTTCTGCGAAGGCATGGATGGTCTGCGTCCCGATATCCAAATGTTTGGCGGCATTGTCTGCTCTACGGATTTAAGCAGTTCTGATTCCTGCGTGTTCTCTTCTGTCGGCGGTTATAACCCCAACGGTCTGATTATCCTCTTTTTCGGCGGCGAAGATTTTATTGTGGAGTCCATCAAGATCAGCGGATGGAAACCTATCGGACGTAATTTCCATGTGACCAAGTCCGACGGAAGTGTTCTCCACGAATTGAGCGGCATTCCCGCTTTCGATGTTTACCACAAGTATTTGAACATCAACAACGACAGCAATTTCTTTATGAACGCGCTGGATTTCCCCATTATGTACGAACATAACGGAACCACCATTGTCCGCGCTCCTGCTTCCAGCAATCCGGACGGTTCCATCAACATGAGTTCCGATGTACAGGTGGGTTCTATTGTTAGACTTTCCTATGGAGAACCTCAAACCATTCTGGAATCCATTAGGCAAGAAAGCGAAAAGATCAAGGTCTTTAATCCTGACGTGCTGCATATCTTTTCTTGTGCCGCCCGCAAGGCCTTCTGGGCCACCCAGGAACCGACCTACGAAATTTTCCCCTTTAAGTGCATCGCCCATAGCACGGGATTTTTCTCCCACGGTGAATTCCTGCGTGAGAAGTGCCACTTGAATCAGCATAACATTACCCTTGTGATTGCGGCTATGCGAGAGGGCCCCGGCAAGGGATTGCAGGCTTCGGCATTCAAGCGCCATGAAGCTCGTTCCACCAAGTTGCCCCTGGCCGCACGAATGGCAACCTTCATTCGCGAGACTTCCTTCGAACTGGAAGAAATCAACAGCAAGCTGCAGGTGTACAACCAGCAGCTGAAGGGCCTTGCTTCTAGGGATAGCCTGACCGGGCTTGAAAACAGGTTGGCTTTTGATTCCCTGTTAAAGCGAATTGATTCCGAGGGGAATGCTCCTTCGGATTGGTCGATGCTCATGATCGACGTGAACGGTCTGAAGTATACCAACGATACTTTTGGACATCTGGCTGGTGACGCCTTGATCGTGGCAGCTGCCCAGACCGTTACAGAGGCCTTCGGTGCTTCGGGTCGTTGCTTTAGAATTGGCGGCGATGAATTTGTGGTTGTTGCAGACGCCGGCAAAGAAAAGATGTTCCAGCTGCAGAAGCGCCTTCGCAATGCGGTTGAGACTTACAACAAGACCGCCCTGTACAGGCTTTCGATGGCTGTAGGTGAAAGCCGTTTGAAAAATGATTACGGCATGCGCAAGTCCATAAGCGACTGGAAAATGGATGCCGACTTGAATATGTATCGCGATAAGAGTGCGTCTCATCGTGCGGATAGTTTCGGCGAAAATCAGAATTTGCGAGAACTGGTGTCTTGCCTGATTTCCATCGAAGAAGCAAAGGATGCATACACTGCCCATCATTCCGACCGAGTGCAGGAACTTTCCATTAAGTTTGCAAAAGCTCTCGGACTTTCTGACAGTTCCTTGAAGATGATTTCTGATGCGGCCATTCTCCACGATATTGGTAAGGTGGGAATTAGCGATGCTATTCTCGGCAAGCCGGGAAAGCTAACTGATGATGAGTTCGCCGCGATTAAACAGCATCCGGCTATCGGTGCCAAGATTTTGATGCAGTCCAACTATACCCAGGAACTGGTGAATATTGTGATGCATCATCATGAACGTTATGATGGTAGAGGCTACCCGGAAGGAATTTCTGGTGATGATATTCCGCTGGGTTCCCGCATTATTGCCATTGCGGATTCCATCGACGCCATGACCAGTAAACGTTGCTATCGCGATGCCATGTCCCTGGATTTCTGCCGCGAAGAGATCGAGAAAAATCTTGGGAAGATGTACGATCCTGCCATTGGCAAGGTGGTGCTGGACATGTGGGGCGAAGTGACCGATGAACTGCTACGCCTAATGAGTAAGCGATGACGTAAGGGGGGCACTCCCCCCCCCTTAGAACCCCCGCTGAAATGTGCGATGCACATTTCGTCGCAGGCTTTGCCTGCGATTTATTCGCAGAAGGGGAATGCAAAAAATCCCGACGGTTTTTTGAACCGTCGGGATTTTTAGTTAGGCTGTATGCGGGTGCGGCCCGCGCCATGTTCCTTTATTTTACGCCAATCAAAGACAGGTCACGGACGGCGCCCTTGTCTGCAGAGGTGGCCATGGCGGCGTATGCCTGCAGAGCCTTGGAGACTACGCGGTCGCGAGAAACCGGCTTCCATGCCTTGGCACCACGAGCTTCCATAGCCTGGCGGCGTGCTGCAAGTTCATCGTCGGTGAGCTGCACGTTGATGGTGCGGTTCGGGATATCGATTTCGATAACGTCACCAGTTTCAACCAGGCCGATGTTACCCTTGTTGGCAGCTTCCGGAGAAGCGTGACCGATGGAAAGACCGCTGGTACCGCCAGAGAAGCGACCGTCGGTAAGGAGAGCGCAGCTCTTGCCCAGGTGACGGCTCTTCAGGTAAGAGGTGGGGTACAGCATTTCCTGCATGCCGGGGCCACCCTTCGGGCCTTCGTAGCGGATCACAACGACGTCGCCAGCCTTAACCTTGTCGCCAAGGATGCCGTTAACAGCGTCTTCCTGAGATTCGAACACCACAGCGGGACCGGTGAACTTCCAGATGGATTCGTCAACGCCTGCAGTCTTCACGATGCAGCCGTCCTGAGCCAGGTTGCCGTACAGAACTGCGAGACCGCCGTCCTTGGTGTAGGCGTGTGCGCCATCGCGGATTGCGCCCTTTTCGCGGTCCAGATCCAGAGATTCGTAGTAGGTGCTCTGGCTGAAAGCGACCAGGTTGTACTTGCGGCCGGGGCCTGCCAGGTAACGCTGCTTGATTTCTTCGGTTGCGTTGCCGCGGACGATGTCGTTAATTTCAAGAGCTTCGCCCATGGTTGCTGCGTGAACAGTCTTTGCATTCTTGTGGATGAGGCCCATGCGGTCCAGTTCGCCGAGGATGCCCATGATACCGCCAGCGCGGTTCACCTGTTCAATATGGATGTTGTGAACGGTGGGAGCAACCTTACAGATGCAAGGCGTGTTCAGGGAGAGACGGTTGATGTCCTTCATGGTGAAGTCAACGCCGGCTTCCTGGGCAACTGCCAGCAGGTGGAGCACGGTGTTGGAGGAACCGCCCATGGCGATGTCCAGACGCATTGCGTTTTCGAAGGCGTCCATGGTAGCGATGCTACGGGGCAGGATGCTTTCGTCGCCTTCGTCGTAATACTTGTGGCAGAGTTCCACGATGCGCTTACCGGCAGCTTCGAACAGCTTCTTACGTTCGGAGTGGGTGGCGACGATGGTGCCGTTGCCCGGGAGAGAAAGGCCAAGAGCTTCGGTCAGGGAGTTCATGGAGTTTGCAGTGAACATGCCGGAGCAGGAACCGCAAGTGGGGCAGGCGTTAGCTTCGATAGCGGCAACTTCTTCATCAGAAACGGAGTTGTCTGCAGAATCGATCATGGCGTCGATCAGGTCAAGAGCGCGATCCTTGCCGTCCTTAGTGGTAACGTGACCAGCTTCCATGGGGCCACCAGAAACGAAGATGGCAGGAATGTTCAGGCGCATGGCGGCCATGAGCATACCCGGAGTCACCTTGTCGCAGTTGGAGATGCAGACCAGGGCGTCGGCGCGGTGGGCGTTGGCCATGTATTCGGTAGAGTCTGCAATGAGGTCGCGAGAGGGGAGGCTGTAAAGCATGCCGTCGTGACCCATGGCGATACCGTCATCCACGGCGATAGTGCTCATTTCCTTGGCAACACCACCGGCGGCTTCGATAGCGCGGGCAACGATCTGACCCACGTCCTTCAGATGAACGTGACCCGGAACAAACTGGGTGTAGCTGTTAACAACGCAAATCACCGGCTTGCCAAAGTCTTCCACCTTGGTACCTGTTGCGTGCCAAAGGGCACGTGCACCGGCCATTTCGCGGCCTTCCATAGTCTTCAACGAACGAAGTTTCGGCATAATGTTACCTCATAAATTGCGCAGTTCCGTATATGCGGGGCGGGGCTGCGCCGATTCTATAAAATTTGAACGAGGAAAATATAGTATATCGCGATATTTCTCGATTGTCATTCTGAGCCCCAGGGGCGAAGAATCCAGTGAGTTTCTAAATTCTCTTTAATTCTAGCCATTCTTTTTTATCAACAGCGCTGTTTCGTTCAATGTCTGATTCTTGAATGACTACGGCCTTTGTATAATCAATACCAGGCAGTCCCTTTTGTTCTTACATTCCACAACTAAGGTAAGGTAGGGGCGCCCGTCCTTGTCGGAAAGGATTTCCTTGTGTTCTTTGTGTTTCTCGTAGAAGTCTTTTTTCAGGACAACAGTTTTTACTTCGTTCATTTATTTTTCCTTAAACAAAAAAAATCCGCGTTCTGTAGGATATACAAAACGCGGATATTCATCCAATGGCCGTTCTTTTTTGTCTTAGGTGGGCTGGCCTGCCACCCTGTCATCCAATGGCCGTTCTTTTTTATCTTAGGTGGGCTGGCCTGCCACCCTGTCATCAATTGATAATATACAAAAGTATATGTGTATTTGTCAATAGATTTAATTTGAAAGGCTGGGACGCTTGTTAGATTCTTGCAAAGATTGCGTTTAGGCTGAAGCCGCCGTGACTTGTCTCGATGAGCTTTGCCTCGGGATTGTTGCTTGGGTTTAGGGCAGGGCAGGCTTTCAGCAGGTTTTCTGTGCAGGTGTAATGGGCGCCGCCGCGGGTATCGTCTTTGGGGGCGAGGATGGCTACGGTCAAGTTGATGCCGCGGGGGTGGGCGTCGCGGCTCCATTCGTTTAACTTTTTACCGATTTGGGAATAAAGTTTTGGGGCGTCAAATGCCAGGCGCTTGCCGTAGGGCGGGTTTAGCAGGATGATGATGTTGCGGGCGGATTCGCTCGACGCTTTCTGAAAATCTTCTATGGTGTAGCTGAAGAAATCTTTCAGCTGTGGGTTGATGGTAACCGCGTCGGGATTTGTTTTCGCAATTTCTGCCAGCGGGCTGCATTCTACATTATGCTTGATGATGCTGACGGGGCGTTCCGAAATGTCGGAGGTAATAATCGATAGAAGGTTCGTTGTGGATTCTTCGTCGCTCCGCTCCTCAGAATGACGTAAGGGCGCTGCTGTTTCAGAATGACGTCCCTTCAGAATAAAGTTCCACGTTCCTTCCTTGAAGGCTGGCTGGTGCTTCAAGGCAAAGTCCCTACATTTCCCAGGAATGAGGCCGTTTGCGATGTAGGCGGCTTCGAGAGAGAAGGTGCCGCTGCCGGCCATGGGGTCAATAAAGGTTATGAGGGCGCTCGCGTCGCTCGCTTTGAGGTGTGGGGTCGCACCTTCGGTGCTTTTGGGGTTATTGGTGCTCGCGATTTTTGACGCCTCGAAGATCATGGCGGCGGCTATGGTTTCCTTCAGCGGGGCTTCTGCCACAAAGCGTTCGTGGCCGCGTTTGTAAAGTTCTTCGCCGGCTAGGTCTAGCCAGAGTGTGCAACGGTCGTCTTGCAGGTTGACGTACAAGTGCTGGGGCGCGCTAGCGTGATCTGTGGGGGTGATGTTTTTGCGGATGCGTTCTTCGACAGCGTCGCTATGGTACAGGCGAGAATGCCTGCAAGTGACGTGGATGACAACGCCCATCTCGCCTAAATAAAGTTCCCAGGGCACTGCTGCTACGCCTTTTTCCAGCTGTCCGAAGTTCTCGGCCTTGAAGGTGGCGATTTCCATGAGGACTCGGTTGGCGATGCGGCTGTAGGCTACGGCCTTCCAGGCTTCGGTAATCTTTGCGGTGAATTCCACCTTGCCGTCGCCCGCGACCTTGATACCTGCGGCGCAGTTCCCATTAGCGGTGCAATCCTGGACGCACTCCACTCCGATGTACTTCAACTCCTCCACCAAAGTCCCTTCAAATCCCAGAGGCACCACGGCCATAAAGCGGTGGGGCTTGCCAATGACCTGACGTTTCAGGCGCTTTTCCAGATTGGATTCTGGGCTTTTATTTTCGGAGGAATTCATCACTACAAATATAAAATTTGCAGTACCCTTATGCGGGTCTAAACTTCTCGATGGGATCTTCCTTTTCGTTTCCGGCTTCCATATCCCTGTTAGCGTTGTAGTTCTGCACGAAATCTACAAACTCATCCTGGGGCAGGGGCCTAGAGAAGTAGTAACCCTGAATGTAGTCCACGCGTTGCTTTTCCATGGCGCGCAGTTCTTCTTCGGTCTCGATACCTTCGGCCACCAGCTTCATGTTCAAACCGTGAGACATTCCTTCTACGGCGTTCACCACATACTTGGCCTTGTCATTCTTGAAGTAGGACTTGCTCATGTCGAAGTCCAGCTTCACAATGGAAACCGGCATATCCACCATGTACATCAGGTTAGATTCGCCCTTTCCGAAGTCATCCAAGGAGAAGGTGACGCCATGTTCCAGCATACGTTCCATGTTCTTCAGCAATTTCTGCTTGGTCACGATGGAGGCCGTTTCGGTAATTTCCAGGTTGATCTTCTGGGGCGGAACGTGGTAGCGGTCCATAATCTCGATCAACTTCTGAGACAAGCCTTCATCTTCGCACTGGACCACCGACAGGTTGATTTCGATGTAATCCAACAGGTCCATGTTCTTCGAGATGAATTCGCAGGTCTGTTCAAAAATCTTGTAGCCCAGTTCCGAAATGGAACCGTTCTGTTCGGCAACGGGAATGAAATCGCTGGGCATCAGGATCTTTCCGTCGCGGGTGCGGATTCGGGCCAAGGCCTCGCCAGAAGAAATTCGCTTGTCGTGAACAGAATAGATGGGCTGAATGAACGTCTCGATGCGGTTCTCGATCAGGGCGTTATTCAGTTCTATTTCAAGCTGCTTGCGGTTATGATAAGCTTCAACCAAACTGTCGTTGGTGGTAAAAATTCGGCTCTTTTCGTTGTCGCAGGTCTTGGCGAAACTCAAGAAACTCAGAACTTCTACGGCATTGTTGAATATGGAGCAGTTGTCGCTGCGCACAAATCGGGCCAGTTTAGAAATGTAGGGAATCAGGGCTGCTTCTCGTTCCAGTTCCTTGCCTAGGTCGTCAATGGCTTCCTTGGTCCTGGCGATGGCAATAAAATCCTGGCCGATGCCTCTAAAAACCCATACGCCGGGTATGCGTTCCATGACGCTGAGGGCGTGGGAGGCTTCCTTGTACAGGGCGGCACCAGTCAGTGTTCCTGAAGATTTCAATGAAACGGACATCAGGTGGATGGGGGCCTTGATTTCCAGCATTTCGTCCAGGTAGTTCAGCAAGGCGAAATAGTTGAAACAGCCATATTCCTTGTCCAGCTTAGATTCCGGCTTTTCGAGCAAGACGAACAAGATCAACACGCCCAACGCAACGGCCAGGCTAGAAAGCATGATATGGGGAACGTAACGCTGAGTTAGGACTAGGGCCACCCACATGGCAATCCAGAGCAGGATCCCAAAACGTCTACGACGTTCCACCTTTTCGATATTCTTGATCAGGAAAAACAGGGTGACCAGGAAGTTTACGCCCACAATGACATAGCCCACGTTAATGGCCGGTCCGTAAGAAAATCCACGGGGGTCGATATGGGTGGTATGAACGGCTGCTAGAACGATTTCGGCCAGAAGTACGGCCAGGGTCGTCTTGTTCAGGTCGTTATAGGCTTCTTTCTTGAGAATGTTGGCCATCAGGTAGATCAGCACGGTCCCCGAGCAGAGGATGATGGACCCTTCGTAGATTTTACTCATGCCCTTGATCATGTTCAGGGGTAGAGTATCCATATTCTGGATGGCTAAGACCTTCAAAATGTCGAGAATCAGCATTCCCGTAGTAATGCGAAGTGCCCTGCTGAACACCCTTTCGCTACGGAGCATCAGACGCTTATGAGTAGAGTAGATCACATGGATCAACACTATTATAATTAGACCGCATATCTGATACTGGAAACTCATCGGTTGTAAAATAACTTTTTATTGTAAGAAAAATGGTTCTTTGACGCGTAAAACGGAAAAAACACCACAAATAGCGGTGTTTTTGACTCAAAGTGTGATTTTGCTTAAATGAAAATCGCTAGAACTGGAAGTAGATGAAGGGGCAGGAGTCTGCGCTCATGAACTGGTAGATCACGAAGATGATAAGGGCCGTTGCCAAGACCATGACCGGGATGGGGAGCATGGCGAAGTTCAGGCGGTACCATCTCTTGTATTTTTTGGGGATCCAGTGGATCAGCATACCGGCAATGAACACCAAGATAATGTTCATGTGTTCCCAGGCGATGGCCGGGATGGTTTCCAGCTTCCAGGCGGTACCCATCTGCTGCACCATGTTCTTGGCGGTGTTCCATGCCACTTCGTTGGCTTCGGCGGGGTCCAGGTTGGAACCGGCGCGGAAGAACAGACGGGTAAAGGTAATGAACACGAAGGTCAGGGTGACGTTCCAGGCGGTATGGAGCCAGCCGAAGGTCTTGTCGCTGAACAGGCGGAAAATCATGACGGCGTAGATGCCGAAGAAGATAACGCCAAACCAGACGGCAGAAATGGCGAAAATGGCGATATGTTCCCGCTTGAAAATGATGGCCGAGACCGCAAACAGGATAAAGGAGGCGAAGGCGCGGAACTTGAGGCTGCGCTTGACCCAGATCTTGTTGAATACCTGGCCGAAACCGTTAAGGCCGCCCCAGATAATGAAGTTCCAGCTGGCTCCGTGCCACAGACCGCCCATGATCTGAGTGGTCATGGCGTTCATGTTGGTGGTAATGAACTTGCGGGATTCCGGCTTAAAATAGGCGTACAGGGCGATGTAGACAAAGAACAGGCCGATTCCCAGTCCCACCCAGACGCTACCCGAAAGCAGGATGGCGGTGAGGGCGATAAAGGCAATCCAGAAATAGGTGCCGAAACTTGCGCCGCGGTTGCCGCCCAGGGGAATGTAAAGGTAGTCGCGGAGCCAGCTAGAAAGACTCATGTGCCAGCGGCGCCAGAATTCTGTGGGGGAGATTGCCTTGTAGGGGGAGTTGAAGTTCTGGGGCAGGCGGAAACCCATGAGCAGGGCCACGCCAATGGCGATATCGGTATAGCCCGAGAAGTCGGCGTAAACCTGGAGGGAATAGGCAAACAGGGCAATCAGATTTTCGAAGCCCGTAAAAAGCAGCGGCGTATCGAAAACGCGGTCCACGAAGTTTGTGGCCAGGTAGTCACTCAGGATGATCTTCTTGGCAAGGCCGTTCAGAATCCAGAACACGGCGATACCGAAGGCAGTGCGGGTCAAGAAGAACTTTCTATAGAGCTGGGGGACGAACTTGTCGGCGCGGACGATGGGGCCTGCCACCAACTGGGGGAAGAAGGTCAGGTAGAATCCGAAATCCAGGATGTTGGATACGGCCTTGATCTTCCCGCGGTAAATATCGACGCAGTAGCTGATGGCCTGGAAGGTGAAGAAGGAAATACCCACAGGCAAGATGATCCGGTCTACCAGGGAATTGGTGCCGAACATGGCGTTACTTGCAGCGGCAAAGAAGTTATAGACGTGAAGTTCGATGCCGAAAATGTCGTAGATTACATCCAGGAAGAAGTAGGCGTACTTGTAATAGCTCAGCACCAGCAAGTCGATAATCACTACCAGGACCATCCAGACTTTCTTTTTCCACTGGGTTTCTGTAGATTCGATCCACTTGCCTATAAAGAAGTTGGCCACGACGCAGAAGGCGAGAATGCAAACATAACTGCCGCTGGTCTTATAGTAGAAGAACATACTTGTGGCAAACAGGAAGGCGTTGCGTAAAAGTATGCGCTTGTGAACTAGAGTCAAAATGGCAAAGACCACTGCGAAGAATCCCCAGAAATAGAACTGGGTAAACAGCAGGGGGCTGTTGGGGTCGAAAGAGAAGGTGCGGGTTAAGTAGGGAATAACGTAGTCAAGCATCGTTCAGTAATTCGTTAGGGTTCCTGGGCGGGCAAATTTGCGATGTGTTCCTGGTAGGCGTTGATCAGGGCCTTGTAGAAAAGGTCTCCTAGCAGGTTGTAGCCTGCCAGCTTGAAGTGGACCTTGTCGGATTTTGCAAGGTCAGCCTTTTCCCACTTGGACATGGAACCCAAACCACCCATGAGGCTGAACTTATCCCATACACCGGCCTTGTACTTTTCTGCCAGGGTAAAGAAGGCCTTGCGGGCTACATCGCCATTGGGGTGCTGCACGTAGCGCTTCTTTTTCACCTTGCGGTACATATCGTTGTTAGTCTCGAAAATGACTGCTGCATTGGGGGATACGCGCTTGATGCGGGCCAGGAGCTTGCCGTATTCCTCGATGAACAGCTTGTCGTTAAAATGTTCTACGTTGGCGTCGTTGATGCCGATGGCGAAAATCACCAGGTCGGGCTTGTAGAATTCCATCTGACGTTCCAGCAGGGGGCAGACTTCTTCGAAGTAGTCGTGGACGCGGGCGCCGTTGATGCCTACGCCAGTGTAGGTGATACCCGGATTGTCGGTTTCGGTAAGGATGCCGGTCAAGGTGAAGTTGGGGCGTGCATTCTTCTTGACGGAATCGGGAATGATTTCGTCGTCGGGAATGCAGTGGACGTTGACGGCGTTCGAGGAATCTTCGTTGGCTGCGGCTGTAGCCTGGATGGCGTCGGAACACTTGCGCAAACCTTCGCTGTTGCTCATGCTGGCGGCGACTGTTTCGGCCTTGGCCATGCAGGCGGTATCCAGCAGGTCGCAGTCCCCCTGGAACATGGAATCGCTGGGGGCGTCGGGAGCGATCAGTGCCACGTTGGCGGGTACGTTTGCTGCCGGCTGTGCCGATGCGCTAGAAGCGATTGCGGAATCCTTCTGGGTGGTGTCGGCGGAAGCGCGGGCGATAGAATCCTGATACAGGGAGTCGGTAATGAACTTGGCGATGGCGGCCTGCTGCAGGCTATCCATCCAGCGGAACTGAATCTGGATGGTGTCGATGGGGCGGGGGCAAGTGAACACGTAGCTCTGGCTTGCGGTGTCCTGGACGCCATAGATGTCAGTGGTGTCGACGCGGAGCACGGGGACCACATCGTTGTTGTCGCTGTAGCCGAACAGACGCAGGCGGGTTTCGCCCCACATGGGTTCGCTGTTGTACTTGTCCAGCAAGATGCTGATTTCTGCGCGGGGGTCGCTGGTGCTTACGGCGATACCCAGGAGACCCAGCGGGCGGGTGATTTCTTTCTGGATGTTACGATTGCGATTCCAGATGCCCTTGTAGGCGCTGCCGTAGGTCGAAGGGGTGTTGGTCTTTGCGGCGGAGTAGGGGAACACGAAACCGCGACCTGCACTGGCGCCGGGATATTCCTTGATCAGATGTTCGCGGATACGCCCAGAAATAACGTCGGCCTGTAAATGGGAGCCGCCGATATGCAGGATCTTTACCTGACCGCGGTTCTCGAAAACCAGGGTGTCCAGCTTCTTGAAGAACGGTTCGAAACTGGCGTTCCCCTTGGGGAACTGAATCACGTTCAAGGTGGAATCGATGAAGCTGTACTTGCTAAAATCAATGTGGTAACTACCCGGGGCGATCGGCAGATCTTTTGAAAATCCGCAGGTAAAACCAGCTAACACTATAAGTAAAGTAAAGAATATGCGAATCACTTTTTCCCCTTGGTGGCAGCCTTTTCTTTGGAAGATTTTTCCTTGGCGGCCTTGGCCTTTGCAGCCTTAGCTGCCTTGGCTGCAGCTCTTGCTCTCTTCTTTTCTTCCTTCACGCCGTCGGCATACTTATGAATGTCCTTCAGCTTTTCATCGGTAATGTGATGGCGTTCGCGGAACTGGAAGTAATCGTAGTGCATGCGCAGTGCGGCACAGAACAGGTCACCCATATAGGCGGCGCCGCGGCGCGTAAAGTGAATGTGGTCGGTAAAGCCCAGGGCCGGTTCCTTCTGAACCCACTTCATCATGGATCCGTTTCCTCCCATAACGCGATGCATGTCCCAGTAGGCAACACCGTTTTCCAGGGCGATTTCCCGGAGGGTCTTGATGGTAATGGCAAGGCCCGGGTAAGTCTGCCATTCTCCGTCTTGCTGGCGGGCCATGTCTGCAGGACCGATAAAGAGAATGTCGGCGTCGGGATTGGCCTTCTGGATGGCTTGGATCTGGCGGGTGATGACCTTCTTCAACCATTCAACCGTCTTGGAGCCCATGCCGGGAACCATGTTGCCACCGTATTCCATAATGATCAGGCGGGCGTTCATGGCCTTGTAGCTTTCGGCCAGCAGTTCGTTGTCGATGCGGTGGAATATTGTACCCGAGCTTCCGCGCATGGCTACGTTGTCTACGTTCACACCATAAGAACCTTCGGCAGATATGGCGTAGATTTCTGCAGAACCAGAAATGTAGAGCTTGGCCAGGGAAGTTGTATCGGGGAGTTTCCAGGTGTACACGGCCAGCTTGTTGAACTTTTCGATGGCGGGAGCCTGCATCTCCACAATCTTGGAATAACGCTTTTCCTTGATGGAGCTGTCGGCGTTGACGATGGTGTCTACGAAAGTCTGGCTGATGTTCAGCTTGGTTCTGATGCGGGCGTTCTTGTTCACCAGCAACTTGATCTTCTTGTAACCGCCAACGTGGGGGAATGCGTTCTTGCGGCCAGTCTTACGCTTCTGGATGGTAATGGAAGCTTCGCCATCTAGCTTAGAAAGCTGTGCCAGGGGGCCGTAACGGCTGTGGTCCGCTTCTTCGTCGGAGGGTCCAAACAAGATAAAACGTTCCAATGCGCCAGAACTGGAGTGGCTGGTTGTCTGTGAAGGAACGGTCATCATGGCGGGCATCATGCCGGGGCCAGCACCGCCGAATTCATCTTGCAGGTCTTCGCGGATGGTGGCAGAGATGCGGTCTTCTTCTAGCTGGGAGTCACCGTAGTGAATGATGTGTACGGTGTTGCTGTCCAGGGCGGCCAACTGCATATGCAAGAAGAACCTGTCGAACCAGGTGGCGTCGTTGTTGGGCAGGTCGAATCGGGTCTTGCCCTTTTCGAAGAAGTCCTCGTAAAACTTCAGAGAATCCGAGAATTCGGCGAATTCCTTTTGACGGGTTGCTTCCATCATGGCCTGGATGGCGGCTTCGGGATCTTCCTGGGCGGCAGAGGAGTCGCCTTCGACCTTGGCAGGAGCCTTCTCGAAAATGTCCGTCAGCTTGGGGTAACGGAGCGTCTTATCGCCAACATGAATTCCGCCTTCGGGGTAAACGATGGCAATAATGCCAAGGACCACGAAAAGGCTAAGGATGCTAAGTAAGGTTTTAAGAGGAGTCATGTAGTTAAGTATGAGGTATGAATTACGAGGTACGAGAAAATGAAGAATGAATTACGAAAAAAGAGAAAACGTGTGGGCAAATGCTTTTTTGCGGTTTCTCATAATTCATAACTCATAATTCATAATTGCGAAGCTACAGTGCTGCTCTAATGGATTCTACGTTGCCTACGTGCATGGTGCCGTCGCGGAGGTCCTTGTATTCGAACTCGCCTGCGGCTGCCTTGTCGCCGTCAACGTAAACAACGATCTTTGCACCCTGGTAGTTTGCCTGGTCCAGCTGCTTGCCCATCTTCATGGAAGCCAGCGGGTGGGAAACGGAATTACCATTGGCGCGGAAGGTCTGAGCGGTCTCGAAAACCTTCTTCATGTCGTTGGTGAAACTTGCGATGTAGAAGTCAACGCTCTGCTTGGGGTCGGGGAGCTTGCCGTGTTCGCGGAGCAAGTCTGCCAAAACCACGTCGCCCATGCCGAAGCCAACACCCGGAATACGGTCGCCGCCCAGCTTTTCGGTGAGGCTGTCGTAACGGCCACCACCTGCGATGGCGCGCATGGATTTACCCTTGTCGAACACTTCGAAAACGATGCCGGTGTAGTAGGCCAGGCCACGGACGATGCTCAAATCCAGATTGACGCAAGCGCCAAAACCAGCGGCTTCCAGAGTGGCGAACAGGTCCTTGATTTCTTCGAGAGCGGCGGTAGCGGCTTCGCTATGGACTGCAGCCTGGACTTCTTCGATAGACTTGCAGCTCATGAAGGCGTCAAGCTTCTGAACCTGTTCTTCGGTAAGGCCTGCGTCGGCCAGAGCCTTGGCGAATGCTTCGGGGCCGATTTTCAGACGGCGGTCGAGAGCGGGGTAGACCTGGGCGGGGTTCGGTGCGCCGATTTCGTCCAGGTAAGTGGCCAAGAGCTTGCGGCTAGAAACGCCAATGGCAAAGTCAGTGTCTTCCAGACCGAATTTGCGGAGCATGGTGGCGATGGATGCCATCAGGTCGGCTTCGGCATAAATGCTTTCGGTACCGATAATGTCCATGTTCAGCTGGAAGAATTCGCGAAGGCGACCCTTCTGAGCCTTTTCATAACGGAACAGGCGAGGCATAGAGAACCACTTGAAGGGCTTCTTCAGTTCGCGGGCCTTCTGGATCACCAAACGGGCGAGAGTCGGAGTCATTTCGGGGCGGAGGGCGATTTCGCGGTCACCCTTGTCTACGAAATTGTAAAGCTGGCTTACGATTTCTTCGCCGGACTTTCCGGTGTACAGCTCCAGGTGTTCAAACATGGGGCCTTCATATTCTTCGTAAGCGAATTCTTCGGCGGTTTTACGCCAAGTGTCAAAGATATAGTTCTGAATGCGCTGTGCTTCAGGATAAAAATCGCGGGTGCCTTTCGGCAGCTGGGGAATTGCAATACTCATAGTGGGCGCAAATTTAGAAAAAAGAGAAAAGCCCCCGAAAAACTCGGGGGCCAAAAAAGGTCTTTATTGAACCGTTTAGGAACTTACTTCACCATGATCATGGGGCTGGTTTCGCTTAGCAGGTAGGTCCATTCCTCGCGAATCTTTTCGTATTCGCTGGGGTCGGCGTACAGGGCGAAGGTAGTCCACTTGATGCAATTCTGGGCGTTGGTGCCTTCGGCGCAGCCCTTTTCGTAGCTGACGTAGTCGGGAGCGCGGGTCAGTGCCTTGGGGCCATTCACGGCCACTTCGCGGCCACCGGCGGCCTTCGCATTCAGGCTGTAGCTGAACTGAGTCTCATGAGGCATGCGGATGGGGTGATGACGCTTAGAAACCTTGGGGAGTTTGAACAAACTACGTTCCCACACGTTGGGGAATCTTCCCTTCAGTTCAGAACCGCCCTGACCGAAGTAACCCTTGGAGGCGTAAGTCACCACAAGAACCAGGGGCTTGTTGAACTCCGTCAGATTCTCGATCTTGATATTTCCGATACTTACGTCGGGAATACCGGAGGCCAGGAAGTCTTCCATCAGCTTTTCCTGTTCCTTGACGTCGCGGCCATAGAAACGGTTACGCATGACGCTTCCGAACTTGCCTGCCAGAGCCACGGAGTCGCGAAATTCGCAAGCGCCGTCGTTGCCAATGAACAGACGATGGTCCACAGAAATCTGATGTTCCTGATTATCTTCGAGGATAGGCGTCGTCACCACGCGGCTGCTGTCGTCGTCAATGATCAAGGCCACCTTGCCTTCCATATCCAGGGGCACGGGGCGGTCGTTACCCGTCTTGTCGGTAGCGTCTACCCACATTTCGCTGATGTTCCCCTGCTTGGGAATATAAAGAATCATGTGGTTGAACTGCTGGATGGTGGGCAGCTGTTCAAAACCTTCTTCCGTCAGGTGGATGGCGGTCAGATAACTCTTGACGCCAATGGACTGCAGCATTTCCTTAAGCAAGAGGGCCATGTCCTTACAGTCGCCGCGGTGCTGCTTGAGGGTGGATTCTGCTGTTTGCGGAATCAGGCTGTGTCCGCCGAAGCGAATGTCGCGGTAACGGATATCGCGGCGCACAAAGTTGACGATGGCCTTGACGGCGTTGTCGTTTGCCTTGGATCCCTTGACTTCAAAAGCCTTTTCGCGAACAGAAACGGCCTGCTTGAACTGATGCTTGATCAAGTTCTGGTAATCTTCGCCAACAGAAGCCCATTCCTGCTTGCCGGTGAGCATGACACCAGCGCCAAAGTCGCGGTAAACAGGCATGTAGAGTTCCTTGCGGATCACCACGGGGCTGTTGATCTTCCATTCCATGCCGCCCTTGATTTCCTGACGTTCGAGAGGACCATATTCTTCGGTAACGAAGCGGTCCTTGTCGGCGTAGATGCGGAATACGGATTCACCAACGGGAACATCCTTGGAACTGATGAAGTTGGTGTAGGGGATCATGCCCTTGTTTTCTATGTTGGTTCGGCTGTACTGCATGTACACGAAGTCACCCGGTTCCAAGTCCGTCAGGGGGAAGTGGGCCGTCTGGGATTCGTTGCCGCCACCGACTTCGGTTGCATAGGTAATATAGGCACCGTTCAGGCTGGCCTTCTGCTTCAGCTTCATGTTGCTGTCGTAGACTTCCAGGGCGTTAATATAAATGCGGTCAAAACCGGGCAAGAAGTCGAAGGTGAACTCACGATAGATGGCGGCACCGCGCACATCCAGGATTTCCATGAGCATTTCTTCGGTGCGGGTCCAGGCGAACCCCTTGTCGCTTGCGCCCTTGTCGGCCTTGAGGGCGTGCTTGTTGTAATGGACCACGGCGGGGAAGTCCCCATCTACGGCTTCGGCCTTGGCTTCGGGGCGCAGCAGCTTCTTCAGGTCAGAGGTGCGGTCTTCCACCGGAGTAATGGGTTTTTGCAGGGTGCGGTTGTCAGCCTTGCCCAGGAAAGCCTTGGTGGCCGACAGGAAACTCTTGGCATCTTCGTTATCGGGGCGCAGGGAAAGGGCCTTGGTCAGGCTCTTTTCGGCTTCGCGGTAATTGCGGGAATAGAAAAGGATCTTGCCCTGGGTGGTCCAGATCTTATAATCGTTGCGGTCCTTGGCCAGAGTCTCTTCGCTAATGGCGCGGGCCTCTTCGTAGCGGCCCAGGAACATGAGGGCGTCCATCAAGGCGGTTCCCAGTTCCACGCTCATGCCGAATCGTCCGCGGACACCATAAAGAACGTCCACCGCTTCGGCGTACTGGTCAAGCCCCATGTAAGTCTTGGCCAGGTACACACCCAGACGGCTGCTGGGCTGGGTATCGTAAAGACGCTGCACCACAATCAGGGACTGGTTGCGCTGGCCCAGGCCCCACAAGGCGTCGCTCAGGTTGATTACATATTCAGGATTGTTGGGAGTGTAGCGCAGGGCGCCTTCGGCACATTCGCGGGCGCGGCCATAGTCGAACAGTGCCTCGTACATTTCACCCAGAATGCTCAGCAGCTTTCCGTTCTTGCGGACCAGTTCCTTCTGGCTTTCAAAATGGCTGATACCCGGGCCGTACAGTTCCTTCATCTGGTACACGAAACCGCAGTTGATCAGGTAAAGGGGGTCCTCGGGGTCCATCTTGTTGGCGCGCTCGAAGTAACTCAAGGCCACCAGGGGTTGATTTTCAAGCAGGCGGAGCAGGCCCACCTGGCTCATGATGGCGGCGTTGAACTTGGCCTGCTTCTTGGCGGCCTCGGCAGAGGCGTCTGCGGCAGGAGCGGCTCCCATAGTCAAGCCTTCTACGGCTCGATCCATCAGTTTGCTGTACTTGCCCTTATTTATCCCCTGGGTCCAGGAGACGATCAAAATCCCGCGACCCTCATTATATATATATCGACCGGTGTAATAGAAGTCGAACTTGTTCACCGTGTGGGTCAGGGTAAAATCCTGGGCATAAAGGATATTACCGTCGGCATCCTTGATCTTCTGGCGCTGCACGTCCAGGGTGGGGTTCCCCGGATCCACACCAAGGCGCACCAAAAGCACCTTGAACAGGTCCTGCTGGCTCACTTCGTCCTGGGGAATTATGGCGCCGTACACAAACAGCGAAACATCCTCGGCCTTATTAGAAAGAACCAGGTCCGGGTCCTCGTTCTGGCGGGAAATCCCCATCCAGTGGTGCCAGAGGGTGTCCTTTACGGCCCAGTCGTAGCCCAGGGCGTCGGAATGATAGCTCTGGACGTTCTCCGGAGAAAGCTCGGGGCCCGTTTCCTGGGCGGTCTCCAGCATCTGGAAGTCGGCGAAGAATTCCTTCCATTCTTCCTTGAGGGCACCGGGAGCCGGAACATCGTCGGTAGCCGACAGCGTCAGAGTATAAATATGGTTGCCGCCGCCGGTGACAAAGCCTACGGCTTCATAAGGGGTTTCGTAGCGCTTGCCGGCCACGTCAAAGAAGGCTCCGGTAGTCCCGAAAGCCTCTTCGGGGTAGGTTTCGGCCAGGGTGGCCTTCTTTCCGCTACTTTCGAAAGCCTGCATTTCTACCTGGGCTCGGTCCATCAGGCGCATTGGTTCGCCCTGGGGAAGTTCCACTTCTATAAGGACCGCACGGCGCCCAGTGCTAGCATTATAAAATTCGTAGGGTACGCCGGATTCTCCGGCTTCGGGGCCGCTAATCAGGGCCCAGTCTGCGGGGTTCTTGACCTTGAAATTGAAACCGGCCGAACCGATGGCGCCAGAACGGGCTGATTTCTTAGCGGCGGGGGCGGACTTTGCCTGGCTGTTCAGGGTCGAGGCGGCTGTGGGGGTGCCGTCGTTGAAATAATCGTCGGCGTAACTACCCTGGGTAGTCTCTTCGGGGGCGGACTGGGGGGTGTTTTCGGTCAGGGGAGCACCGTTACCGGCACAGGAAACCAGAAAAAACAGCCCGAAAAGGGGGGCAAAACGGAACATTTGGGCAATTTTCAAATTCATAAGCCAATAAAAAGCAAAAAATTTTCAAAAGACTCTTTTCAACTTTCGCAATTTTAATAAATTTGGAGTCAGTTGAGCGTTCCCTATTGTAGGGGGTGCAAACAATTCACTACTAAAAAAGGATCCAATAATGGCTCTCAAACTCGGTATCAATGGTTTCGGTCGTATCGGCCGTATGGTGTTCCGCGCTGCTGTGGAAAACTTCTCTAACGACATCCAGGTTGTTGGTATCAACGACCTCCTCACTGTCGACTACCTCGCATACATGCTGAAGTATGACTCCGTGCACGGCAAGTTCGAACACGAAGTTTCCTTCGAACAGGGCGAAAAGAACTACCTCATCGTTGATGGCAACAAGATCCAGATCTTCGCAGAACGCGATCCTCTGAACATCACTTGGGGCGCTCTCCAGGCTGACGTCGTTGTTGAATCCACCGGTTTCTTCCTGACCGACGAACTGGCTCGCAAGCACATCCAGGCTGGTGCCAAGAAGGTTATCATGTCTGCTCCTTCCAAGGACGCTACTCCGATGTTCGTCTACGGTGTTAACCACAACACCTATGCTGGCCAGGACATCATCTCTAACGCTTCCTGCACCACCAACTGCTTGGCTCCGATTTCCAAGGTTCTCGACGAAAAGTTCGGCATCGTACGTGGCCTCATGACCACCGTTCACGCTGCAACTGCTACTCAGAAGACTGTTGACGGTCCTTCCATGAAGGATTGGCGCGGTGGCCGTGGCATTCTCGAAAACATCATCCCGTCTTCCACCGGCGCTGCAAAGGCTGTTGGTAAGGTTCTCCCGCAGCTCAACGGCAAGCTCACTGGTATGTCCCTCCGCGTTCCTACCTCTGACGTTTCCTTCGTTGACCTGACTGCAGAACTCAAGACTGCTGCTACCTACGAAGAAATCTGCGCTGCTATGAAGGAAGCTTCTGAAAAGTGCGTTTGCGACGGCGGCCTGAAGGGCATCCTCGGTTACACCGACGAAGCTCTCGTTTCTACCGACTTCCGCAACGATGCTCGCACCTCCATCTTCGACGTCAAGGCTGGCATCCAGCTCGACCCGACCTTCGTGAAGGTTTGCGCTTGGTACGACAATGAATGGGGCTATTCCAACAAGGTTTGCGAAATGGCCAAGGTCATCACCAAGTAATTTTAAGCTTCTAGCTTAAGAAAACTTAAAGGAAACCCTCGTTGAAAAACGAGGGTTTTCTTTTTTTTATGCCGTTTTCGCGGGCCGGACTTGGCCTGGTTTAGGGCCGGCTTAGACTCGGCCCGGCTTAGACCGGCTAGGGCAGACTGAATAAAAAAAGCGTTCCTCCACTGGAGGAACGCTTCTTTTAAGCGATAAGAACCTGGCGCTTAGTTGTCTTCGTATTCAGAAGAGCCCCAGCCGTCAAGGTCACCAGCGGCACGGCCCAGGGTTGCTCCACCCAGGATCTCGTCGATGCCCTTGTCTTCGGATTCGTCTTCTTCTTCTTCGAAGATGGAGTTTTCTTCAAGCTCAACGTCTTCGTTAGGTACGATCGGTTCGTTGTCCAGGTCGTTATTAACCTTTTTACGTGCCATTTTTTCTCCTTGATGATGGCGTCTAAGATTTCTATCGCTATATATAACTCTTTTGTACAGAAAAAAACATTTTTTTTCTTACTTTTATAGAAATTTACACCATTATTAGAATCTATTACACTTCGGATCGCCGTTTTTGCCCTTATTGAAGTCCTTGCTGACGTCGCCGAGGGAACCTGCAATATCCAAACCGCCGAATTTTCCGCCGCCAGAAACCTGGTCCAGCTGATCTTCGTTCAGTTCGTCATCAGGATTTGCATTGCTGTTGGGATTGTTCTTGTTAATATAGTTTCATTCCAAATTAGACGGTCGTTAAAACTGCTCGAAGAACTTGTGGACCTCTTCGGGGACCCAGGTGTCTTCCCAGCCCCAGCCGATACCCATGTTGCCGGTGTCGTGGGCGGTCCACTGGTGGTTTCCGGGCCAGCTGCAGAACTTTACGGGGAATCGTTCGTCTACCGTGGTAAAGTCGTGGCAGGTGTGGCCCGTGCTGCCCTGGTTTTCGGCCATGATTTCGCCGCTGGCGTCGGTAAATTGGCTATCTCCGTCGGAGGCCTTGCCATTTTTCTTTAAAATTCGGGGGAGGGCGCTGTTCTTTGCCTTGTCGTAAAGGCAGCGGTCGTCGTTCTGGCCGTGAACATTCATCCAGGCCACGGGCAGGTTCTTGTCGGTACCCGCATCCTGGGGGAGCCAGATGTTGTAATCGGCCACGGCATAGGTGGCGGCGGCGCGGATACGTTCCTGGTAGTCCTGCATCAGGGAGTAAGAGAACATGGCTCCGAAACTAAAACCGGTAATGAACACGCGGCTGGTGTCGATACAGTAGTTGTCTTCGATGGTGGTGAGGGCCTGACCGAAGAAATCATGGTCTGCCTGACCCTGGTTCCACAGGCCATTTACCGCCTGGAGCGAGGCGAACATGTAGTTACCCTCGGTATCCTGGGCCTGCTGGCTGTAATAGGGAGTGGGGTGGTCGTAGTCCGGTGTGTGGTGGACGAAGTCCTCGGCGGAACTGCCGTAGCAGTGGAGGGCGATCAGCAGCTTGTAGGGCTTGGTATTGTCGTAATTCTTGGGCAGGGTGATAAAATATTCGCGGTAGGTACCGTTAACGTTGACCACATGATGCTCGCCATTTTCGACCAACTTGTCGGTCTTGAGGGTGGTTTCCCTGCCGCAACCCTTACTGGGAGTGGGGGCGTTCTTGAGGGCATAGCCGAATGCGTAGGAAGGCTCGGCAGGAACCGTTTCGGAAGAGGCGGGTTCCTCTTCGCTGGAGCTGGAAACCTCTTCGGAAGAACTTGAAATTTCTGCAATTTCGCTGGATGTGGGGGCCGGGTCTGCAATTTCGCCGGATTCGGAGCTTTCTGCCGGGACCGTATTTTCGCTAGGGTCGGGATTTTCGGCCGGAAACTGGTCTGCCGGGGTTTCGGGCTGGTTGACGCCGCTTTGCGGCTGTTCCTCTAATCCGGCAGAGGGATCAACCACAGGGTCGGCCGCATGAGGGGTGGAATCGTCGCTACAGGCCATGAACATGGCCAAACCCAAGGCGGAAAGCCCCGCCACAAAAGCTTTCTGGAAATTGTGCTTCACAAGAACTCCTTATTGTATCCCGGGCAAAAATTCGCCCAAATATAATCTACCCTAAAAAGAACCCCCTTAATCTGGCCGAACCAAAAATGCCATAGACGATTTGTCTATGGCATACCTTGGATGAACATCAGGTAAACAAGTGTTAACCTAGAAACATAATCGTAGGTTATACATATTTTATGATTTTGTAAGAAATTTGTTGTGTAAAAAAGCCCGGCCATTTTTTTTGATGGGCCGGGCGAACTCCTTTAATTAGTTTTGGGTTTAGGCTGCTTTCACTGCGGAGGCAACCACGGTTTTGTTTTCAGATTTTTCTTCTGTTTTTTCCTTGGCGTTTTGCTTGAGGGTTTGACGCAACTTGTAGACGGAACTGAATCGTTCGATGATTCCGTTGATATTGTTGACGAAGTTCAGGCAGTCTTCGTTACCTGATGCGCCAAGGCCTTCGGCGCCGGAGCACACGCGGTCGAAAATTTCGTTCAACTCATCGCGGGTGTGCTTGACCAGCTCCGTCTCGCGATTCCCCAAGGCGGCTGCGCGCTCGGCAGAAACCTCGATGAAACGCTCGTTGGCTTCCTTAAGCTGATCCAGGTAAACCTTGAAACCGCAAGCCTCCAGGGCGTTGGAATCCAGGGCGTAGCAACTCTCCACAATCCCCTTGATTATACCGCTAGTCTGATTCTGGGCAATTTTGTGGATGGTGGGAGCCTTGCTGAAGAACTCAACGATGTTTGCCGTTGTGTTCTGGATGACCGGATCCTGGCTGGGGAACTGCTGCAACCCCAGGGCGATACGTCGGCAGGCCACATAGATATCGGTGCGCTTGATATCAAGATCCTTGGTGGTTTCGAAGTTCTCGGTAGCGTTCAACTTTAACGCATCACTATATTTCTGGAATACATTTTCGTAGGCGGCTACGTTGTTTGAAAAGATGTCGGACGAAAGATACTTGGTGAATTTCAGACATTCGTAGTGGAAAGCGCGAACTTCTTCGTTGCGCATGCTATGGAAATTAATTCTTTTGATTTTGTTCATATTCTTAATCCTTTATATAAGAAAGTTTGTTTGTCTTTTTTAGGATAATTGTTCGAACATTTCCTTGTAAAAGAATGTACAAAAAAGTTTTCGCAAAAAACCACTTTTTTGGGGGGTGTTCCGTATGAACTGGCCATTTTGGCGTATGAATGAAGAAAAAAATGCATTTTTCTGATTTTTGATACTGAACAAATGAGTAAAATTTACAATAAACGCTGTTCAAATTAGCAGCTAAAAAGTGGGGAAAGTACGTTGTATTGCATCCAAAAGGGTGTCCCAAAAACGGGAAAGTGCCTCGGATTGTATCCCAAGGGAATTCATTACGCGGGATGGTGCGTCGGATTGCGTCCCAAGGCGAATTCATTACGCGGGAAAGTGCCTCGGATTGCATCCCAAGGCAAATCCATTACGCGGGAAAGTGTGTCGGATTGCATCCCAAGGCAAATCCATTGCACAGGATGGTGCATCGGATTGCATCCCAAGGCAAATCCATTACGCGGGAAAGTGCGTCGGATTGAATCCTATGGGTATCCCTTGCGCGGGATGGTGCTTCGGATTGAATCCAACGGACGGAGGTTTGCTCCTATATTTGGTATAGGAATCCAAGAAGGAGTTGCTTATGTCTAAATATGTAGTCAAGAACATTCAGTGTGGAATTCGAGGGCTTCCACAACATCTACAAGACGGATGAATCGGTGTATTCCCGCATGATGAACAAGGGTGCCGAAAGTGAAGGGTTATCTACATCGTGCGTTCCGACTGGGATGAAATCGACCGCTGCAAAAAGGAATGGATCGGCAAACCGCTAGATGAAATCGAAATCCCCAAATGCGACGCCGAACGCGCCTGGGAACAAGGCGTGGAGCTGGGGGAAGAGGAATAAGGCTAAGAGGGATAGTTGGGATTTGTTTAGGTCGTTTCGGGCGACCTTTTTTGTTGGAATTATGCTTCTTTGATGGGTGTGGTTAATTCATTGTTGTCACAAAATGAGCGAAACAAAAATATTTTCAAAAATATCCCCGTTTGTCCTGCTTTTTGATTATATTTATCTCTGTAAATCACAAATGGTACAAGACAAAATGTTTTTGAAAGACGTTGCTGTTATTAGAACAGGGGTCGTTCTAGCCCGAAAAAGGGCGAATTCCGACGAAATTGAGCAAATGGAGGACCTTGAGGGGGAAGCTCCAGAGTATCTTGCGTTGAACTTGAAGAGCGTTTCGGACTCCGGCGAAATTGACCCGTCAAAGGTAGAATATCTTTGCACCAAGGAGCCTTTGAGTGATGTGTTTTTGACGCATGAAGACGATATCTTGATTCGTTTGAGCGCCCCTTACACAACTATGTTGATTACAGGGGAACACACGAACCTTTTGGTTCCTTCCCATTTTGCGATTATTAGAGTCATTCCAGAAGAAGCGGATGCAGCCTTTGTTTTCCACTTTCTACAGGATAAATCTACAAAACAGCAAATTCTCCAGAATGCAAACGGATCTTCATTCCTGGGTACCATAAATTCGGGCTTCTTTGCGACTATCCAAATTCCGGATGTTCCGTTGGAAAAGCAAAAGATTATCGGCAATATGGTTCGCCAGGCAAAACTAGAACAGTTCTTACTAAAACATTTGGCAGAGAGGAAACTCCAACTGCGTCAGCTCACCATCGAAGCTGCCTACAAAAAGTTTAAAAAATAAGGGATAGAATAATGACTACAAAACAAAATATTGAAAAGGTTCTCTGGAATGCCTGCGACAGCTTCCGTGGTAAAATTGACAGCTCCCGTTATAAGGATTATATCCTTTCCATGCTGTTTGTCAAGTATCTGACCGATGTGTATGCGGAAACCCGTGAAAAGTATGTCAAGCAGTACAAGGGTGACGAACAGCGTGTTGCTCGTGCCATGAGTCGCGAACGTTTTGTGATGGAAGAATCTTCCTCGTTCACTTATCTCTACAACAATCGAAACGATTCCGAAATCGGTCAGAAGATTAATGTTGCCTTGGCTGCTATTGAAAACAACAATAGCGCAAAGCTTCACAATGTGTTCCGAGCCATCGACTTTAATTCTACAGTGGATTTTGGTGAGCCAAAGGAAAAGAATGCAATCCTCAAGAATCTTCTTGAAGATTTCAAGGATCTTGACTTACGACCTTCTCAGTTGAGTAGTGCCGATATTATCGGTGACGCCTACGAATATATGATTGCAAACTTTGCTTCGGATGCCGGCAAGAAAGGTGGCGAATTCTACACCCCGAGTAAGGTCTCTGAACTTGTGGCAAAACTTGTGCAGCCCAAGGAAAATGACCGAATTTATGATGGTACCTGCGGAAGTGGCGGCCTTTTGCTCAAGGGGTTCCATCAGGTTGAGAGCAAGAAGGTCCGTATTTATGGTCAGGAACAGAACATGCAGACATGGGCTCTCTGCCGCATGAACATGTTCCTCCATGGCGTTGATGACGCCGTAATCTGGCAGGGCGATACCATCGCGAACCCAGGCAATATCGAAAACGACAAACTGATGAAGTTCCAGTGCATTGTGGCCAATCCTCCGTTCTCCCTGGACAAATGGGATAGCGGTTTCCTTGGTGAAAATGCCGATAGCGATAAAAAAGCCAAGATGACGCCGGATATGGATCCTTACCGTCGTTTTGACTGGGGCATTCCTCCTACATCCAAGGGCGACTATGCGTTTGTGATGCACTACCTCCATAGCCTTGATGATGCCACTGGTCGTATGGGTATTGTGTTGCCTCACGGCGTCCTTTTCCGCGGCGCAAGCGAAGGCAAAATTCGCCAGACCATTATCGAAAAGTTCAATTTCCTTGATGCAGTGATTGGTCTTCCGGCAAACCTGTTCTATGGTGCAGGCATTCCTGCATGTATCCTGATTTTCCGCAAGAATCGCGGTTCCAACGACAAGGTTCTTTTTGTGGATGCAAGTGGTGAAGGTAACTTTGAAAAAGGCAAGAACCAGAATATCCTTCGCGATCAGGATGTGGCTCGTATCGTAGAAACCTACAAGAACTATCGTGAAAATCCTGACTTTGAGGGCGAAGATAAGTATAGCCATGTTGCAACTCTTGAAGAAATCAAGAACAATGACTATAACCTGAATATTCCTCGTTATGTAGATACCTTCGAAGAAGAAGAACTGATTGATATCAACAAGGTCCAGGATAATATCAAGTACATCGAAAAGGAACTTTCCAAGGTTCAGAAACGCATGGCCGATTACATGAAGGAACTGGGGTTGTAAACCATTTTCGTGAGTCCACGAAAATGGTAAGGAGAGAATATGGAAAAGAAACAGATTGAAGCCATTAAGGACACTTTCGATAAGTCTTTGCAGCATTACGAAAATACGGATATTGAATATTGGTTTGCTCGTGATATGATGAAACTGCTTGGCTATGAACGATGGGAAAATTTCGAGAAGGCTATTGAACGAGCTGTAACAGGGTGTAAAACAGCTGGAGGAGAACCTGAAAACCATTTTCGTGAGGTCACGAAAATGGTTGCGCTTGGAAGCGGTGCAAAAAGAGAAGTCAAGGACTTCATGCTGACGCGTTATGCTTGTTATTTGGTTGCGATGAATGGCGATCCTTCTAAGGAAGAAATTGCCTTTGCTCAAGGATATTTTGCAATCCAGACAAGAAAGCAAGAACTGATTGAAGAACGTGTAAATTACATAGAAAGAACCTTGGTTCGCAATCGTTTGAAGGAGTCTGAGAAACGACTTTCTCAAAACATTTATGAGCGAGGTGTTGATGATTCCGGCTTTGCTAGAATTCGTTCTCGTGGAGACCAGGCTTTGTTTGGAGGAAATACAACAAAGGCGATGAAGGCGAAGTATGGTGTTAGCGAAAACAGACCTTTAGCTGATTTTTTGCCCACGCTTACCATAGCAGCAAAAAATCTTGCAACAGAAATGACCAACGTTAATGTTGAAACCAAGGACTTGTTCGGAGAGCCTGCAATTACAAAAGAACATGTTCAAAATAATGTAGGCATTAGGGAATTGCTTGTTAATCGAGGCATCAAGCCAGAGGATTTACCTCCGTCTGAAGATATTAAGAAACTGGAACGACGTGCGAAAACACAGGATAAACAGGTTAAAATGTCAGGTGGCTTTCCTTCAGATGTTGAAAAATAGAGATTATCATTTTCGTGGGTTCACGAAAATGATAAGGAGATGGTATGGGTAAGGATTACCTTAAATTATTGCGTAAGAAGGTTAGTGATGGAGAGTCTCTCATTAGGAATGGATCTACAAGTACGAAGGGAAGATTTTGTGTTACATCGTGTGATAAAAGTTTGTTCCTGAAATGGGTATCGGATATACTGATTTTGTTTAACAAGGTTGGATGTGAAAAATCTATATATGCTGAACAAATCCAGAAATACACCAAGGTGAATTTTGCAAACTTTGAATATGTAAATGACGTTTTAGGACAGCTAAATGGTGCTATTTCTGCTTTAGAAGAAGGTCTTATAGTTTGTGACGATACTGCTCAAGAACTTTCTTGTAAGTTATTAGAAAACATCTTCAATAAATTTGCTCGCGTCGCGAGGCAATTGCGCACTCGTCATGACAATAGAGAAACCTTAACTATAAAAGACGAATATGATGTGCAGGATTTATTGCATGCTTTGTTGGTCTTACATTTTGATGATGTTCGCGATGAGGAATGGACTCCTTCGTATGCAGGAGGTTGTGAACGAATGGATTTCTTGCTAAAAGATTTACAAACGGTTATTGAAGTGAAAAAGACCCGTCCTTCCATGTCAAAAAAGGAATTAGGCGAAGAGCTTATTGTAGACATTGAAAAGTATAAAGTTCATCCGGATTGTAAACAACTGTACTGTTTCGTGTACGATCCAGATGGATATTTAGGCAACTCTATTGGCATAAAAAATGATTTAGAAAAAAATCACGATGGATTTGTGAAGATTTTTATTAAACCGGAAATTTAAAAAGAGGATGATTGTGAATAATATAGATTGGATAAATATATTAAGCTTAGCTGGAACGGCTTTGGTATCAGGTTTAATCGCTACTTTGGTTACGTTATATTGGCAAAGTAAAACAGCTTCGAAAAATCAAAAATTAAAAATATTTGAAGTCGTAATGCATTATCGTTATGATATTGCTGCGGAAGAAAATGTGAAAGCATTAAATACTGTTGATGTATTCTTTTATAAGAATCAATCCGTACGTAAAGCATATGCCAATTTTATTGCGGAGACTAATAAGGGACAAAACGCAAATATAGCAGACAAATATTTACGATTGTTGGAAGAAATGGCAAGGTCTTTAGGATTAAAAAACATTCGATGGGAATGTATAAAAAATTATTATTATCCAACAGGTCTCGCAAACAGAATAAAGGCAACAACAGATCTTATTAATACACAAATTATAAGTAATGTCGAAATAGCAAAATATCATCATGATAGAAATGAATCTGATGGAAGTGATTTGTTACCCAAAATTCCCGTTACACCAAGAGGAAATGTAAAATGACTCCTGAGATTGAGAAACGAATTAAGTTGGTGAAGGCGGGGAAGGTCCCGGCTGGTTATAAGAGAACTAAGATTGGGATTGTTCCGAAAGAATGGCAAACAGTATTATTGGGTACTCTTTTTTCAGACAGGAACGAGAGTAATTGTTCTTCAATGGAATTACTTTCTATTACAGCAGATAAAGGAATTATTCCTCGTTCCGAAATTGAAGGAAAGGATAATTCTAGTGAGGATAAGAGCAAATATAAACGAGTTTATGTTGGAGATATAGCGTATAATACAATGCGTATGTGGCAAGGGGTTTCTGCCTTATCTTTATATGAAGGAATTGTTAGTCCGGCATATACAGTTTTGAATCCCATAAAAAGCATTTGTGTTCCGTATTTTTCTTATTTATTTAAAATGAAATCCTTGATAAACTGCTTTTATAGAAATTCACAAGGGCTTGTCGATGATACTAGATCTTTGAAATATGAGTGGTTTAAAAAAATTGAGGTAGACACTCCTTCAAAGAGGGAACAGGAAAAGATTGCGGAGATTTTGGCTGCGCAGGATCGGGTGATTGAACTGAAGGAAAATCTTATTGCCGAAAAACAGACTCAAAAAAATTATTTGATGGATCAATTATTTTCTGGTCAAAAAAGATTGGTTGGAAAAACGGAATCATTTGTTTCTAGTGCCATAGGCTCTGTTCCAAGTGATTGGAAACTATTTTTATTTGAAACACTTTTTGATGTGTGTAAAGAGCATACGGAAAATTTGATAGAGTATCCTTTATACAGTTTGACGATAGAGAATGGTGTGACTCCAAAGACAGAGCGCTATGAAAGGCAACATCTTGTAAAAAAAGAAAATGTCTATAAAATTCTTAAGCCGAAGTATTTTGCTTACAACCCGATGAATATTCGTTTCGGAGCAATAGGTTTGCATAAGAAAGAGTTTCCTGTTGCGGTTTCCGGTTACTATGATACATTTACATGCAAAGATCCTTCTATTTTAATTTTTATGGAACATTTCTTAAAATCAGATGCTATGCTAAATTATTACGATAAAGTTTCAACAGGATCTCTTATAGAGAAAAAAAGGGTTCATTTATCTCAATTTTTAAGTTTTGAATTACCGTTACCCTCAATAGAGGAAATGAGGGCTATTGCTAAGGTTCTCTCTACTGCTGATGAAGAAATTTCCCTTTTGCAGAAGGATCTTGAACAGGAAAAACTGAAGAAAAAATCCCTAATGCAGTTGTTGCTTACTGGACTTGTACGTGTTTCTGCTTAGTTATTCGAATTTACTTTTAGAGGTGCCTTATGAGTTTCAAAAATCAGTCAGACATCATGTTGGAAGATAATATCAGCAAGTATCCTGCCATAGAATTGCTGACAAAGCTAGGCTATACTTTTATCTCTCGTGAAGAATGCGAACAGAAGCGCGGAACTCTCTACAATGTTCTTTTGAAGGATGTGCTTCGTAAGCAACTTCAGAAGATGAATACCTTTGAATATGGTGGCGTAAATTATCGATTCTCTCCCGAAAATGTAGAGAAGGCCATCAACGACCTTGATGTTCCTCTTACCGAAGGGCTCGTTAAGACTAGCGAGCGTATTTACGACGCCTTGATGCTCGGTAAAAGTTACCCAGAAACTCTTACGGATGGCACTACCAAAAGCTTCAATCTCAAGTATATCGACTGGGAAAACTTTGAAAATAATGTCTTCCATGTAACAGAAGAATTCCAGTGCGAAAGCTGGGATAAACGAAATAACGCCCGACCGGATATAGTCCTATTTGTAAATGGAATCCCTTTTGCTGTCATTGAATGTAAGGCTCCGACCATTAGTGAAGACCAAGCTGTAGAGCAGAACATAAGAAACCAGGGCAAGGATTACATTCCGCAATTGTTCAAGTTCACCCAGATTCTGGTGGCAACAAACAAGAATAAGGTGAAATACGCTACAACAGGAACCGGAAAGAAATACTGGAATGTGTGGCGAGAACAAAATCAAGAATGGCAAAGTAAGCTGGTGGAACAGCATGTTGTCAAACGGGAACCCACCGAACAAGACCGCATTTTGGTTTCATTATTTGATCATGAAAGACTTCGCAAGTTTGCGAAGTATTTTGTGCTTTATGACGGCAAGATAAAAAAGATATGTCGTTACCAGCAGTTCTTTGCTGTTGAAGAAATTATCAAGACCATCAACCAGAATGATGAAGAAGGAAACCGTCAGAGCGGTTTCATTTGGCACACCCAGGGAAGTGGCAAGTCCTTGACCATGGTCATGGTGGCTAAATATATCCTTGAAGAAATGAGTTCCTGTAACCCCAAGGTGATTATCGTTACAGACCGTAAGGAACTGGATAAGCAGATTGCCAATACATTCTCCCATACAAGACTTTCTCCCACACGAGCTACCAGTGGCAAGAACCTTTGTGACTTGATTAATGAAGGTTCTGCTGATGTTATCACCTCGATTATCAACAAGTTCAATACGGTTGAAAATCAGGGCATAAAGAACAAGTCTAGGGATATTTTCGTACTAGTTGATGAAAGCCATCGTTCCAATTATGGTTCGTTGGCCGCCAAGATGCGTATTGTGTTCCCGCATGGTTGTTACATTGGTTTCACCGGAACTCCTCTTTTGAAAAATGAAAAGACCAAACTGAAATTTGGTAAAATCATCCATAAATATACCATTAAGGATGGTGTGGAAGACGGAGCTATTGTTCCTTTGATTTATGAAGGCCGCTTTGTTGAGCAAGATGTTGATGAAAAGAATATCGACCTATGGTTTGACATGGTTACAAAAAAGTTGAGCAAGGCTCAAATCATAGACCTGAAGAACAAGTGGAGTAGCATTCAAAAACTCACATCTAGCGATACTCGTATTAAACGCGTTTCTATTGATATTTACCAGCATTTTATGGATAACTTTAAGGCTTCTGGCTTTAAAGCAATGTTGGCATGTAACTTTAAGCGTGACGCGATCCGCTACAAGGCTGTGTTTGATCAATTATGCGATATTACAACGGAAGTGGTGATTTCAGCGCCGGATATGCGTGAAGGTCACGAAGATATCGACGAAAGTAACGATAGTCTTGTTCAGGGCTTTTGGAAAAAGATGATGGATCGTTACGACAATGCTGATGATTATGAGGATTCCTTAAAGAACAAGTTTATTGATGGTGAAATCGACATTCTCATAGTCTGTAGCAAGCTGCTGACGGGTTTTGATGCCCCGAGAACTCAAGTCCTTTATATCGATAAGGAACTGAAGGAACATGGCTTGTTGCAGGCTATTGCAAGAACGAACCGTCTTTATGACGGCAAGGACTTTGGTTTGATTGTTGATTATCGTGGATTGATCGGTAATCTTGATGAAGCCATGGAAATGTATAGCGGCGCGGGTCTTGAAAACTTTGACAAGGAAGATATCAAAGGCGTTGTCGTTGATGTAATGTCCTATGTTTCTCGGCTCCGTGAATCTTATTCTCAATTGTGCGATATTTTCTCTTCCCTGAAAAATAAGCGAGATGAAGAGGAAATAGAATTGTTGCTTGCCGATGGCGATATTCGCGAAAACTTCTATAACGCTCTTTGCCTTTTTGGTCGTCGATTGACCATGGTGCTGAATTCCGAGAAGGCGTTCATAGCCTTTGACCGAGAGGAAATTGAAGAATATCAGTCTGCGTTTATTTTCTTCTCCAAGGTTCGTCGCTGCGTAAAGATTCGCTATGCCGATGCCATAGACAATTCTGTTTATGAAAAACAGATGCAGAATTTGCTTGATACTTATATGTCTGTGGGTGATGTTCAGCAAATTTATGAACCGGTAGATATTCTGGATAAGCCGGCGTTTGAAAAAGCTGTGGAAAAAATGGAATCCCCGCGTGCCAAGGCGGATGCTATTGCATCACATTTGACGAAAAGTATTCAGTTGAACCACGATGAACATCCTGAATGGTACGAAAGCTTCTCCAAACGAATCAAGAAGGCTCTGGAAGCCTTTAAGCAGAAACTCCTTGATGAAGCTCAGTATTTAAAGGAAATGAAGGAGATTCTTAAGGATTATCGCGAAGGAAATTCTGGCACGAGCTATCCTGACGAAATCAAGGGAAGTCCCCATGCAGAAGCATTCTATGGCGTAATTTGTGCGGAATTGGTAAAAGCCATAGATATGGATGCCAATCGTTTTGTCGTTACTGAAATTGCCCGGGAAGTAACGTCTGTTGTTCAGAACAATGTTAGTGTTGACTGGCAGAATAATACGGACATTCACAATCGCATTCGCCAGGATATTGATGATTTGTTCTTTGATATGGAAGAAAAATATGAATTGAAGGTTGACTTTGATGTCATTGACAAAATTGCCGAAAATGTTATTACCGTTGCTTTGAGGCGCTTTAAATGATTCGGATTGTCGAAACCGATTTAGGGCAAATCAGCTACAATTTGGAACGCAAGGATGTAAAGAACATCAATTTGCGTGTTAGAGCTGATTTGACGGTTTATGTTTCTGCTGCCAAAAGTGTTCCAGTTAAGAAAATTGACGAATTAGTATTCAATCGTGCAAACTACATTTTCAAAGCTCTTGCAGAATTTAAAAAGTCTGCGGAACATAAGAACGCGACAAAGCAATTCGTTGATGGAGAATCTGTTGAATTCTTGGGCCATAATCTTCGTTTAAAAGTCGTTCAGGATATGAATCGCCATGTAGAATGTGATGGCAGCTTTGTAACCTTATTTGTGAAAGATCCAAAGAATTATTTGGAAAAATGCAATCTGTTGAATCGCTGGCTTCGTGCCGAATTCAAAAAACTGATTGAAGAAATTTGCATCGCATATTATCCTAAGTTTAAGAAATATGGGGTCGAGTATCCTAAAATTCAGTTTCGAACCATGATTTCCAGGTGGGGGAGTTGTCAAAAGAAAAGCAATTCATTGACTTTCAATACAGCATTGGTTGCTGCACCTAGATCAAGTATTGAGTACGTCGTGATGCATGAATTCACCCATTTATTGCACCCGAATCATTCAAAGAAATTCTACCAGCAGCTATCAACATTTATGCCCGATTGGGAAGAAAGAAAGAAAAGACTGGAGGAGGGGAGATGAAGTTAGCATTAGTATCATTTACAATCTCTTTGATTTTATTTTGGACGGTTAATATACCGTTGTTTTTATTTGGCTCTATTTTGTCAGCTACCCATTTTTGTAAGCTTCCCCATAATCAGTTCATTATTACTGAAAATATATATTAAAAAATGTGTGGGTTCCTCTTGATATGAGTACCGAATTACAAGACGTTTCGGAAAGATATCCTAATTGATAGTCGAGGATTTGTTATCTTTGGAATATGAATTTCCGTGTTATTAGCCTATTGGCCGTGTTGGTTGCTCTATTTATTGGCTGTTCTACACCCACTGTTCCTTGCGATAAGGATTGCGAAGAAGACGAAGATTACTCAGCTCCGTCCCATAAGAATAATGGGTCGTCTACTCCTTCAAAAAATGAGAATAAGGGGTTTGTTTGTGATGGCCGTGTTTACTGCAGCCAAATGACAAGTTATGAAGAGGCTCTGTTCTTCATAAGAAATTGCCCCGGCACAAAGATGGATGGCGACGGCGACGGCGTTCCTTGCGAAAGCCAATTCGGAAGATGATTTGCCGAAATTTTAAGCAAGAAGGCCACCCCTAAAGGGTGGCCTTTTCTATATGGTTTGCGGTTCTAGTCTGCGAAACCCCAATTATTGCATTTCCTTCTGCAGTTCAAGAACTTCTGCTTCGGATAGTCCGGTGAACTCAACGATTTCTGCAATCGGCTTTTCTTTTTCGAACATCCTACGCGCGACAGCCACCTTTTCTTCTACCCGTCCCTTCTTGTAGCGAATGTTCAGTTCCTGTTCGAGAGTCATATAAGCCTTCCTTTTTCTGCTTAATATAAACAGGGGTTCTTTGCGCAGTCAAGTGGCACAAATTAGGGCAAATTCTTACCCTAATTTGGGGCTATTGACGTCTGTTTTGGGGTGGTGTATATTTTACCCGTATTTCACCAATCCTTGCGACAGTCGACATAGACTTGCATAAGTCCGTACGTGCATTCGCGGCAAGGCTCATTAACCATCTGGTTGATGTTGTTGGATAGCTGGCAGGAGACGCAGCCTGCTCATTACGTAAGCCAGGGAATACCCCTGCCAACAACAGTGCTAGAACATCACAAAATCAGAAGAATGCTATCGATCATTTTCCCGACGTGGGGAAAATGATGGTTTTAACGTACAGAGGATATATGCAATATACAGAAATAGGGTGCGTGGATATTTGGCTTGACGAAATAGTCCCATGCCTTAAGGATAATGAAACCGGCGAGATAAAGGAAACTGCTGTTTTTAAGATAGAGAGCAGGTCTTTTCTAGACAATTTTACAGAGGAAAAAGGGTGGGGGATAGACTGGAATAAGATTCCCAAGGAAATTGATGTATTTGCCCTTGGATTAAAAGATTCAGGAGAAATTCAGGGGCTTGTAGCTGTTAAAAATGAACCTGAATCCAAGGTTGTTCAGTTGCATTGGGCGTGTACAGCTCCTAGGAATAACAAGCATCTGTTTGGTTCGCAAAGGTATGCTGGTGTCGGAGGTCATCTTTTCGCCATTGCGGTGGATATGTCGATTAAATGGGGATATGAGGGATATGTTTATGGCTATGCTCTTAACAAAGAATTGTTAAATCACTATATTGAAGTTCTAGGGTGCTTCTTTGTCGGTATCCGCCACCCTTATCACTTCCTCTTGGAGCCTAAGTCTGCAAGGAAACTTTTGGAGAATTACACCTATGAGTGGAAATGAAAAGACGATGAATTTGGCTGACAATCATGGTGAATATGTGGCGAACATTGACCCTTACAAGGTGGCTCCATCTTGCCGATATGATCATCGTGCCTTGGTTGCGTATGCAGAACAAGTCGGCAAGTCAATAAACGACCTCTCATTAGAGGAAAAAGCTCAATTCATTGAGAGATAGTTTGCAAAAAATGATTATCTTTCTTACAAAGGAAGATAATCTATGTCTCTCTACGACGAAAATGCCTACGAACAGTGCCTTAATGAAGAGAAGAAACTTGATGACGAAAAGCGCAAGGCCGAACGTATCAAAAGGATGCGTGGCTGGCTTGGAGTGAAGGGCGCGGTTACCGGGGGAGGTCACCCCGATGATAACGGCCCCCTGCTTTATGGTGACGGCCATTCCGGCTGGAACCGTTAACTTCTAGTGATTTACAAGGCATTCCTTTGCCAGGACGCCCATGATGTTGCCGCCATCTACGATGGTGCAGGTGATGGTCGCCTTGTTCCCTTTTACCAGGGTGGCCAGGTCTTTTTTGGCCGAGGTGGGGAAGATGGCCTTGATGGTTTTTGAGCCCAGGATTCCGCAGTTGTTGATGTGAACCGTCGAAAAGAGGAGCATGTCGTTGACGGATTCCACGCATCCCGAGAAAGAGACCCGCTTTTCGTTGAACATTTCGCCGGCGCGGATTTCGTTGTCGTTGAATTCCTTGAGCAGTGTCTTTGCAGTGGTGGTGATGGACCCGTTTGCGTTGTGGATGATGGCGTCGGGATTGGGTTTCGAATCTTCGTACACGGTGACTGCCATGGATACGCAGACCGCGATAATCAATACCAGCACGATTCCCACGATAATTGCGATCTTGAACCAGATCGCTTTCTTTTTTGCAGGTACTGGGCGAGGCAGGGGGCTCTTTTGCGGAGTCCCGCAGTGAGGGCAATACTCGTGCCCTTCACCGATATCCCTTGCACATCGTATACAGTATCGCATACCGATTAATATAAATCCAAAAAGTCTGAATTGTACTGTTTGCTGTATTCCAATCTTAAATGGGATTTGGCTTTTTTCTATCTTTACCCTTGTATGAATTATCTCGTAGACGAAAAGAAGAATGGTGAACGTATCGACAAGTTCCTTGTTGGCGTTCTTGAAAATGTTTCCCGTACCGATGTGCAGAAGATGATCGCTGCCGGCGAAGTGAAGGTGGGTGGGGTGGCCACTCCCAAGAACTTCCGTGTAGAAACGGGTATGGTGGTGGTTTGCGGTGAAGTTCCCGAAAAGGAAGCCTCTACCCTGGAACCGGAAGAAATTCCTCTGGATATCGTTTACGAAGATGACGATATTGTGGTGATCAACAAGCCTCGTAATCTGGTGGTGCATCCGGGTGCCGGCGTAAAGGGCGGTACCTTGGCCAACGGTTTGCTGTACCATTTCAAGGAAAACCTTTCTACCATCAATGGCGCTCTGCGCCCGGGTATTGTCCATCGTTTGGATAAGGACACTCCGGGTTTGATGGTGGTTGCCAAAAATGACAACGCTCACCGTCATCTGGCACATCAGTTGGAAACCCGCACTTTGCACCGCACCTATAACGCTCTGGTGTGGGGCCATGTTCGCGACTTGGAAGGTACTATCGATGCGCCCATTGGTCGTAATCCCAAGAACCGCTTGAAGATGGCTGTGGTCAATGGCGGCAAGGAAAGCCGTACCCATTATACCGCCAAGAAGTTCTTTAATTTTGCAACCCTTCTGGAACTGCAGCTGGAATCCGGCCGTACTCACCAGATCCGCGTGCATAGCCGTTACATGGGCCACCCTGTGGTGGGCGATCCCTTGTACGATGGTCGCGAAGGTTGCCTGAACCGCGTGTCTCCCTTGATGCGCGAATATGCAGAACAGGTTCTGGAAATTGCTCCGGCCCAGTTGCTGCAGGCTGTGAAGATTGAACTGATTCACCCGACTACCGGCAAGAAGATGAAGTTCAAGGTTCCTCTGGAAAAGCCTTTCGACAAGGTGCTGAAACTCTTGAAGAAGGAATGCCCCGAAGACGCTCCCAACTTCTCTGAAGACGATACCGCCTTCCGCGAACTGGATCCCGAAATGCGTTTTGAGGACGAGGGCGATTACATCGACGAATACGAAAGCGACGAACTCCTGGCCATCACTCCGGAAGAAGCTGCTCCTTATAAGGAACGTAAGACTCGTGCCCAGCGTTTTGCTGAACGTAAGGAACGTGCCGCTGCCCGTAAGGCCAAGGCTGCCGAACGCAAGCTCATCAAGCAGATGAAGGCCGCCCGCAAGAAGGGAATTGCCAAGGAAGACTTCGTAGAACCCGGTTACGAACCCACAATCGATCCGAACCTTTTATAATTGGCGCAGGAGCCACCTGAATTATGGAAGCTTATTTCTTTATTGGTGTTGCTGGTGTTGGCATGAGTGCCATTGGCCAGTACTTGGTTGGCCGCGGTGTAGAAGTTCGCGGATCTGACCGTCAGTTTGGTGAATATCTTGCAGGCAACTGCGAAAAGCCTCGTGTGATGGAACAACTGGAAGAATGCGGTATCAAGTGCTTTGCCCAGGATGGTTCCGGTGTTTCCGCAGACTTGACCGCCGTTGTGGTCAGCACCGCCATCGAAGATTCCAATCCTGATTTGAAGCGTGCCAAGGAACTTGGTGTGAAGGTGATGCACCGCAGTGAAATGCTGGCCAAGATTTCCAAGGAAGCAAAGACCATTGCTGTGAGCGGTACTAGTGGAAAGTCCACTGTGACTGCTATGATTTACCACATTCTGCAGTACGCCGGTTTGAATCCGTCGGTGATGACGGGCGCAGGTCTTGTGAACCTCCAGAAGGAAGGCAAGATTGGTAACGCCGTCAGCGGTTCTGGCGAATGGCTGGTGGTTGAAGCTGACGAAAGCGATGGAACTTTGGTCCGTTACGAACCTGAAGTGGGCCTCATTTTGAACGTGGACAAGGACCATAAGGAAATGAGCGAGCTGCAGGAAATCTTTGGCAAGTTCCGCAGCAACATTTTGAACAACGGCAAGACTCTGATTGTGAATGACGCTCATCCGCTGGCAAAGCCTCTCAGCCAGGATCGTCATAACGACTTCGGTACTGAAAGCTATGTGGGCGTCCAGGGCATTGATTTCCGCACGGAAGGCCCCAGCATCATTTTCCGTTGCCGTCACAACAATGAACTGGTGAAGTTTACGGTGCCGCTGCCGGGCCGTCACAATATGGAAAACGCCTTGGCCGCAACGGCTGCTGCACTGCAGGCTGGTGTAAGTCTCCGCACTTGTGCCGATGCCCTCAGCTCTTTCCCGGGAGTGTTCCGCCGTCATCAGATTCTTGGCACCTTCAATGGCGTTACCCTGGTGGATGACTTTGCCCATAATCCAGCAAAGATTTCTGCAAGTATCCTGAGCGCCCAGAGTTTCACCAAGGGCCGCGTTCTGGCTTGGTTCCAGCCTCATGGATTTGGACCTACTCGCTTCTTGCGTAACGATCTGGTTGAATTCATCAACAAGGCTCTGCGCGGTTCCGACGCAGCCTCCGCAGACGGGGAACGTGCCGCCGACACAATGTACTTCAGCGAAATCTACTACGCTGGTGGAACGGTTACTCGTGACATTTCCGCAGGCGATCTGGCCAACGACCTGGTGGCCCTTGGCGCAGATGCTCGTTACATTGAAAAGCGTGATGAATGTGCCAAGGCTATGGTTGCCGACGCCAAGCCCGGTGATACCATCCTCCTGATGGGCGCCCGCGACCCCAGCCTGGAAAAGTTTGCCCAGAGCGTCCAGAAACTGCTGGAAAACGCATAGAAACTACTTGAAAATTTCAAGTAAAAAACTGAGAAACGTTCCTCTTTTTTTTGGGGGGGGCGTTTTTTTTTGCTTTGCACAAACGTTCTGCATTTTCTACAAGTCCAAAAGAAAAAGCCTCTTGAATCAAGAGGCTTTTCTTACAGGTTGCAGTTTTTTTTCTGCGGCCCATATTTCAAAGAGTTCGCTTGAACTACGCGTTCTCGTGTTTACTCATGCAGTGAAGGCTTCCGCCTTCTTCCAGAACGGTTCGGCTATCGATCGCAATAATCTTGCGGTCAGGATAGACGCTCTGGAAATACTTCATAGCGACTGCATCGTTAGGAGACTTGTATTTGGGGAAAATCAATGCTCCATTTGCATAAATGAAGTTCATATAGCTTGCTGGCATGATTTCGCCGGTGGGCAAGGTGCGCTGGGGCGGCATGGGGAGGGTGTCGACCTTGGC
This sequence comes from Fibrobacter sp. UWH1, assembly GCF_002210365.1. Lineage (NCBI taxonomy): Bacteria > Pseudomonadati > Fibrobacterota > Fibrobacteria > Fibrobacterales > Fibrobacteraceae > Fibrobacter > Fibrobacter sp. UWH1. The sequence continues at coordinate 64,279 of NZ_MWQG01000007.1, read as the reverse complement.
GGAATCACCGTAGTGCTTTTTGAGCCAGGCTTCCAACAGGTACTTGGCTTCGGCGAGGATAGGGGCATTGGGGGACTTGCCTTCGGCCCAGCACATGACCACGCGGTCTTTTTCTACGAAGCGGGCGACGTTGTCGATGTGGCCGTCGGTGTGGTCGCCGTGAAGGCCGTGGGGGAGGACCAGTAGATCGCGGAGTCCAAAGGCGCTGCAGAGGGCCTTTACAACCTTGGGCAGGTCCTTGTCGGCGTTGCGGTTCTTGCCGATAAGGCAATCCAGGGTGGTGATGCCCAGACCGTCGCCGTTCACTTCGATGGCGCCGCCTTCAAAGATGTAGGGAACGCTCTTGACCAGCTTGGTTCCGGTCTTTTCGGCGATGGCTGCGGGAATCTTGTTGTCGAGAGTCCAAGGGGGGAACTTGGCGCCCCAGGCGTTGAACAGGGTTTCTACGATGACTTTCTTTTTGCCCTTCTGCATGAAGAACGGACCGTAGTCACGGATCCAGATGTCGTTGTTCTTGATGACCATGACGTTGGCCGGGTGCTTGCAGGAGGCCAGGATACTTTTTTCTTCGTCAGAGAAGAACTTCTGACTGGGGACAATGACGTTGACCGGCTGGAAATCGGTAATGGTCTTGATCAGCTTGAAATAGAAGGCGCGGATTTTTACGCCGCGTTCGCCGTTCCAGTTCTTGGGATTGTGGGGGAAGGCGAGCCATGTGGCTGCCTGTTCTTCCCATTCAGCGGGATATCGAATAGATGTTGCCATAGATAATTCCAATTTTAGGTTTGAGCGATGAGGTCGGTCGGCGACGCCTCCCTAAACCTCAACGCACCGAAGGTGCGTCCTAGTCGCACCAGATTTTTAGGATGTCGCCGTACAGGTCTACTCGGCGGTCTCTGAAGTGCGGCCACCAGCGGCGATTGAATTCAGTTTCGCCCAGGTCGATTTCGACGATGGAGGCTCCCAGGAAATCGGTATCGCATTTCTTGATCAGGTAGCCATCGGGGGCTGCAACAAAGCTTGTTCCCCAGAAGGTCAGTTCGCCTTCGGTGCCGATGCGGTTTGCAGAAAGCACGAAGGTACGGTTGGCGATGGCGTGGCCGCGCATGACGGTGGTCCAGCTGTCCTGCTGACGGGGGTAAAGTTCTGCGGGTTCGGATTTCATCCAGCCGATTGCGGTGGGGTAGATCAGAAGGTCTGCGCCCTTCAGGCTCATGATGCGGGCGGCTTCGGGGAACCACTGGTCCCAGCAAATCAGCACGCCGATCTTGCCGGCGGAAGTCTGGATGGGTTCAAAGCCGGTGTCGCCGGGGATGAAGTAATACTTTTCGTAGAAGGCGGGATCGTCGGGAATGTGGCTCTTGCGATAAAGGCCGGCGATGCTTCCGTCGCGTTCAAAGACAAAGGCTGAATTGTGGTAGATGCCGCGGGCGCGCTTTTCGAAGAAGGGGAACACCACGACGGCGTTCAATTCGCGGGCGATGTTCTGCCATTCCTGAACAAGGACGTCATCTTTTTCGATGGCCATGTCGAAGAAGTCGGCGTTTTCTTCGAAGGGGAAGTAGGGCGTGTGGAACATTTCGGGGAGGATGATGATATCGACACCCTGGCCTTTGAGTTTGCGGGCTTCGGCCTTGTACCATTCGTTGTTGGACTTGGTATCACCAGTCCACTTTCCTTGCAGAGTTGCGGTTTTAATCTTTGTCATACCTACAAATTTATGAAAATTTGTCTATATTTCCCGCCGAATTTTTAAGAAAGGAAGAGAATATGAACTATTTTTCATCAAAAACATGGGGCGTAGCCGCCGTTGCGCTCTCTATGTTGGTTCTTTCGACGTCTGCAACTGCCGCAGAACGCTATAAGGATCGCCAGTTCAAGGTCAAGAAGACTACTGACGTTAGCTTCGCTACCAAGGTGCCGCACCTCAGCTCCTATCATACCATTACGGAATCCCTGCTGAAGTACAATCAGGCAGCTTCAATTCTGAAGCAGGACCCCACGACGGTCGCCTACTTCTACAACAACGAAAATGATACCGAAAAGCGCGACCTGAAGCTGGACCTTTATGAACCGAAGGATGACAAGGCCAAGGATCGTGCCCTGGTGATCGTGAGTCATGGTGGTGCCATGGTGGCCGGTGCCAAGGACGATTTCGAACAGAAGTCCGTGAACTATTGCGACTCCCTGGCTGCCCGCGGTTACGTGGCCGCTTCCATTGAATACCGCCTGGGCGTAACCTTGACCGGTAAGGATAAGCAGCTCAGCATCGATAGCGTTGACTTCGCCCGCGCCGTTTACCGTGGCGTTCAGGACGTTCGTGCCGCCGTTCGTTACTTCCGTGCCAACGCCGACAAGTACGGCATCAACCCCGAACGTATCTACCTCCTCGGAAATAGCGCCGGCGCAATCATCTCCCTGGAAGATGTTTATGCCCGTACCGAAGATGATTTCCCCTCTTATATCAAGAAGAAGGGCGCTCCTGACCTGGGTCTCCTGGATGATTACGGTTCTGAGGGAAATCCCTTTGCCAACGGTGTGGTTGCCCTGTGGGGTGCCGTTCACAACCTGAAGATGATTGGTGACAACAAGACTCCGGTGCTCCTGATTCACGGCACCAAGGATGAAACCGTTTACTTCAAGACGGGTCGCCCCCTGAGCAATGTGGCCAAGGTGCTGCAGAACCTGATTCCTTCTGAATTGGGTGCCACTGTGGCTTCTTATGCCTTGGATTTGCACGCTCCCACTCTGTATGGCAGCTATGTGATTGACTCCCTGCTGACCAAGAAGAAGATTGAACATGAAACTTACTTTGTCGAAGGTGTTGCCCACGAATTCTACGATGACGATCCCAAGTACGAAAAGGAAGTGCAGAAGAGAGCCTTCGAGTTCCTTTACAAGCTGACCCAGAGCGAACCTGTGGTGGGTATCGAACGCAAGCCCATTATGCTTGCCCAGGCTTCTGCAATCCGCATGGGCGCAGGCAACATGAACTTCAGCGTTTCTCGCGGCAAGGACCTGCAGTATGCAGTTGTGGACCTTCGCGGTCGTGCAGCCATGAGCGGCAATGTTTCTGCCGGTCAGATGGTTGACCTGAGCTCCCTGAATAGCGGCGTGTATGTGCTCCGCGTGCAGGGTGAACGCGCTATCCGCTTCGGCCTGGGCAAGTAATCGGCCTGAACAAAATCAGCCCGAGTAAGTAATTGCTGCGGGCTCCCTCGGGGCTGTAGACCTCGGAATGGCACAAAAAAACGGACTAAACTTTGCTTTGATGCAGGTTTAGTCCGTTTTGTTTTTATGGGTTTGATCCGCGAAAGAGTTCGTCTGACCTTTAATATTTATGTAGGGGAGTCAGGTTGATTACTGCAGGGTATCGCGGACGAAGGTGTCTTCGGGGGTGGCGTCAAAGACCTCGAACGCACCTGCGCCAATCACGGCGCCGTTCTTGTAGGCGATTTCTACGCGGTATTTGCCGGGGGGCGCGTTCTTCTTGCGAGAGAAACTGCGGAATCCGGTTTCGCGGCCACCGTTAATGACCATGCGGCCCGAAGAGATCTTGTCGGTCAGCTTGAACTTTTCGGTGGTGGGGTCTTCGTAGTACCAGCGGTATTCTATTTCGGCCTTGAGCTTGGCGGGGGCATAAACCGAGGCCAGGAAGTAGACTTCGTTGCCTTCTTGCTTATGGACGGTGGGGGTGCCCAGGCCGATCTTTTGCAGGAAGGTGGGTTCGTCCATGTCGCAGGTGTAGGTGGCCTTGTCAAAATTCTGGCAGGCCATGTGTTGCTTTAATACCAGGGGAACAGGCGGAACCCAGTTCATGAGGTAAGCAACCACCAGCAGGATGCTGATGAGGGCGGGTGCAATCAGGACGCCCTTGGAACGGCGGGAAATCTTCCAGATGGCGGTACAGATGCCGAAGGAAAGAAGTGTAGAGAGGAAGAACCATCCGAAACCGATGCGGTGAACCACATGGGGGATGGTGAAGTTCATGAACATGGTCCCCAGCAGGCAGAACAGCGCCAGGTTCAAGCCGAAACTTTCGTAATGCTTCTTGAGGAATTCGTTTCCGACCAGGAGAATTGCAAGTAAAATAACGAGGATGAAGGAGGCGATGGAACCGCTGCTCTTGAAATAGCAGACCACCAGGGCGCTGAACATGCCGCCGAAGAAGAACTGCAGGGCCCAAGTGAAACGGTCCTTCCAGACGGGACTCCATTCGCGGTCCAGGAAGTGGTGCTCTACGACGATGGCGTTCTGGGGGATGGCGGTACTTTCGTAGCCCACCTTGTCGGCCAGCTTTCCGGCGGCGTTTGCTGCGGCTCGGGCGGTAGCTCCTGCGGCGTTGGCGGCGGCATTTGCAGTTGCCTTGGCGGCAACTCCCGCGGCGTTTGCGGCTACACCTGCTGCATTTGCGGCCACTCCTGCTGCCATTTCGGCGGCCTTGCCCAGTTTGCCGGTGGGGGCGGCCTTGGCGGCAGTTGCGGGCTTGGGGGCTTCTGCCTTGATTTCGGCAGGGGGTTCAACCTTTGCTTCGGCCTTGCTGTCGGTTTTTGCCGTGCTTTTGGCGGCGGGCCTTACAGGCTGTGCGGCGGCAGCGGCTGCCAGGCGCTCCTTGGTCCATCCTTCAGGGTGTTCCAGGCGGGCAGACAGCAAAATGACCAGGATCAGGGCGCCGGTGTAGTAGGCCAGCAGAAACCACAGGTCCGAATCATCGATAGACATTCCCAGGGTAATGGAATCCCAGCCGAAACCGCCTAAAAAGGCAATTGCCGGGAAAAACTTCATGATTTTTTGAACGGAAGGCTTGTTGCGAACTTTATCTATAAATTCCATGGCCGAAAAAATACAAAATTGGCGGTGCCAAACCCTGACATTTAAAAAAATAGCTGTTGTAATATTGCTAAATTTTCGCCCGAAAAATTTGTCTTATAGTCCATACGGATTTAAAGGATCGTTATGAAACTCTCTAAGTACTTCTACGTCACGCTCCGCGAAACGCCCAGCGACGCTACCATGCCCAGCCACATCTTCCTGATGCGCGGCGGCTACATCAAGCCCGTTTCCACCGGTATCTATTCCATGATGCCCATGGGTTTCCGCGTGATCCAGAAGATCACCAACATTGTTCGCGAAGAAATGAACAAGATTGGCGGTATCGAAGTGGATCTGCCTGTGGTTCAGACCGCAGACCTGTGGAGCGAATCTGGCCGTTACCAGGCCATTGGCGAAGAACTTCTCCGCTTTAAGGATCGTAACAACCACAACATGGTGCTGGCCATGACCCACGAAGAAGCCATGACCGATATGGCTCGCTACGTGCTGAACAGCTATAAGCAGCTGCCTTTCATGCTGTACCAGTTCAAGACCAAGTACCGCGACGAAGCCCGTGCCCGCGGCGGTCTGATCCGCGTTCGCGAATTCCTCATGAAGGACGCCTACAGCTTCCATTCTTCCCAGGAAGACCTGGACAAGCACTACCAGGAAGAATATGACGCCTACCTCCGCATCTATCGCCGCGTAGGCATTGAACCGGTGGTGGTGCAGAGCGATACCGGCATTATGGGCGGTAAGGTTGCCCACGAGTTTATGCTGGACACTCCCAACGGCGAAGACTACCTGATCCTCTGTAAGAAGTGCGGCTACCAGGCTAACCGTGAAATTGCAAAGTTTACCCGCGAAACCTACAAGGGCGACGCTAACGCCATGCCCGAAAAGGTTGAAACTCCCCACTGCCCGTCTATTGAAGAACTGAGCGCATTCCTGAAGATCGATCCCAAGTCCACCGCCAAGTGTGTGTTCTTCGACTTCGAAGGCAAGCTCATTACCGTCATGGTTCCGGGCAACCTGGACGTTTCCGAAATCAAGCTCCACAACCTGCTGAAGGCCAAGGAACTTTACCCCGCAGACGACGCCCTGATCCGCCAGTGCGGCATGGTGCCGGGCTTTGCTAGCCCCATCGGCGCACACGACACCCGCATCATCGTTGACGAAGCTCTGGCTGACGCTTGCGATCTCGTTATGGGCGCAAACGAAGAAAACTACCACTTGCTGCACTGCACCCCGAAGCGCGACTTCCCGGCATTCGAAGTGGCCGACATCGCCGAAGCTCAGGGCGGCTGCAAGTGCCCCAGCTGCGGTGGCGAACTTTCTGAAACCCGCGGTATCGAACTGGGTAACATCTTCAAGCTGGGTACCAAGTTCTCTGAATCCATGGGTGCCAAGTATCTTACTGCCGAAAAGACCACCGCTCCCGCAATCATGGGCTGCTACGGTATCGGCATTGGCCGCTTGATGGCTTCTGTTGTTGAAAATAGCCACGATGACTTCGGCCCCATCTGGCCCAAGTCCATCGCTCCCTTCCAGGTGGAAATCGTTCCCATCGGCAAGGAACCGGAACTGGTCGAACTGGCTGAAAAGTTCGAAGCTGAACTGGAAGCTAATGGTATCGACGTTCTCGTGGATGACCGTGACGAACGTCCGGGCGTCAAGTTCAAGGATGCCGACCTGTGGGGCTCCCCGGTCCGTATCGCTATCGGCAAGAAGGGTCTTGCTAACGGCGAAGTGGAATGGAAGTTCCGCAACGAAAAGGAATTCACCATGGTCAAGGTTGAAGACGTTGTCGCCAAGGCCAAGGAATATTTTGCTGAATAATTAGGAGATTACAAAATGAACATGAAAAAGTTTGCTCTGGGTGCCGCAGCCCTCGCTCTGGTTGCCTGTAATGAACAGGCTGCCAAGAAGGTTGTTGCCATCGATGCCAATTCTACCGACGACCAGAAGTTCGCCTATATGCTTGGTGCTCAGTTTGGTGGTCAGAACGCTACCTTCATTCCTCGCCAGATGGGCGAAGAACTGTACATGGACGCTGTGGTCCAGGGCGTACGCGACATGGTGAAGGCTTCTAAGGATACCAGCTTCAAGCCGCAGATGACCGATGATTCCCTGCAGGCTGTGGGTGGCCGTTACACTGCTATCGCCCGTAACCGTGCCCAGGCAACCCGCCCGGATAGCGCAACCTTCGCTTCTTTCGAAGGCGACCAGCAGAAGATGCGTGCCTGGATGGATTCTGCAACCAACGCCCTGCCTGTTGTTGCAGCCCAGGCTTCTACCGGTGCTAACGTTACCATTAACGCACAGTCCAGCGACAATGCCAAGTTCTCTTACCTGATCGGTATGCAGTTCGGTAACCAGCTGAACGCTATTGGTGGCCAGTTCGATACTTCTCTTGATGAAGACTACTTCATTCTCGGTATCAAGGAAGCCGCCGCCAAGGTGAAGGACACGACCCTTACCCTCCAGCTGCCCCAGGATTCTCTGGCTGCAGTGGGCCAGCGCTACCAGCAGAAGGCTCAGGAACTCCGTCAGGCTGCCATGAAGAAGCAGCAGGAAGAACAGGAAAAGGTGAAGGCTGCCGTGGCTGAACTCCGTGGCGATACTCTCGCTAACGGCATGCCCAAGCTCATGAACTACAAGGTTCCTGTAACTGGTGTTACCGGTAAGTCTACCGACCTTTCTGACATCGCCGGCAAGTCTGCCCTGGTGTTCTACTTCTCTGCAACTTGCGGCCACTGCCAGCACGCTGCTCCCCAGATTCTCGACATCGCCAAGGAATTTGCTTCTACCGGCCTGACCACCCTGGCTGTTGCTAGCGGCGGAAACAACAAGGTTGGCATCCGTAAGTTCATGGACAACGCCAAGTGGGACGAAACCATTAACGTTGTGTGGGATGAAACCCGCGAATTCGGCGAACTCTATAGCGATGGCTACGTTCCCAAGGTCTACCTGGTGAACCCGGATGGTACCTACAAGCTGTACGGTTCCTTCGAAAGCGAAAAGGAAACTTTGAAGACCGAAATCGCTGCCTTGCTGAAGGGCACTCCGGTTGTCTGGACTGTCGAAGCTCCCAAGGCTGCCGAAGCTCCGGCTGAAGCTCCTGCCGCTCCTGCAGCACCTGCTCCCGCAGCTAAGTAGTTTAGAGTTTAAAGGTTAAAGATTAAAGGTTAAAGGATTTGGCTGATTCTAATGAGCTCGATTCTTTAACCTTTATCCTTTCCGCTTTATCCTTTCCGCTTTAATCTCGCTTTAACCCTTATCCTTTCTGCTATCCGCTTTATCCTAACCTATGATTATTGCTGAATACGACGTTGTTGTGATTGGTGGCGGTCATGCCGGTATCGAGGCCACGCATGCTGCCTGGAAACTTGGCGTAAAGACGGCCATGCTGACTATGGAAATTGATGCCATCGGTCGCATGAGTTGCAACCCGGCTGTGGGCGGTGTGGCCAAGGGCCAGATCGTTCGCGATATCGATGCCTTGGGTGGCCTGATGGGCTTGCTGACCGATAAGGCCGGTATTCAGTTCCGCATGTTGAACATGAGCAAGGGGCCTGCCGTTTGGGGACCCCGCGCCCAGTGCGACATGAAGTATTATAGCGAAGTGGCGAAGGAAGTGATTACGAACCTCCCGGGGCTGGATGTAATCGAAGGGGAACTGGCTGCCTTTGAACGTATGGCTGATGGCCGCCTGGAATTGACCTTGCTGGACGGCAAGCGTTACATTACCAAGTCTATCGTGGTGACGAGCGGAACCTTCCTGGCTTCTAAGATGTTTACCGGTCTGGATACCAGCATCGGTGGGCGAGTCGGGGAGCCTAGTTCCGACAAGCTTTCGGAATGCCTGGCCCGCGAAGGGGTGCAGCTCCGTCGCCTTAAGACGGGTACGCCTAGCCGCCTGGATCCGGATTCCATCGACTTTAACGAATGCGAAGTGCAGCGTGGTGACGATTCCCCGTGGCCCATGAGCGACCGCCACTTGGACAATGCCGTTCCCGGCCGCGATGCGAACTACTTCTGGGGCGACCCCAAGAACAGCTTTGTCCGCAACGATTGCGTCTGCTGGATTACCCGCACCAACATAAAGACTCACGATATTCTGCGTAGCGGCTTTAAGGATAGCCCCATGTTCAGTGGACGTATCCACGGCAAGGGCCCCCGCTATTGCCCCAGTATCGAAGACAAGATCAACCGCTTTGGCGACCGTGATGGCCACCAGCTGTTCCTGGAACCGGAACAGGCCGATATTGGTCGAGTGTATATCAACGGTTTCAGCTCCAGTCTGCCGGCGGATATTCAGCTCCAGGCCATTCATACCATTCCCGGTTTGACCCGCGCCAAGGTGCTGCAGATCGGTTATGCGGTTGAGTATGATTCCGTAGATGCGACCCAGCTTTACCCCACCTTTGAATGCAAGAAGGTGCCCGGCCTCTATTTTGCCGGCCAGGTTTGTGGCACCAGCGGTTACGAAGAGGCTGCTGGACAGGGTTTGATGGCTGGTATTAATGCTGCCCTTAAAGTTAAAGGCGAAGAACCTCTGATTCTGGGCCGCTCCGAAAGCTACCTGGGCGTCATGGTGGATGACCTGGTGAACGTTCTGCTGGACGAACCCTACCGTATGTTTACCAGCCGTGCCGAATACCGTCTGTTCCTCCGCAGCGATAACGCCGAAGCCCGCCTCAAGGAAAAGGCCCGCAAGATCGGCATGCTGTCGGAATCCGACTTTGCCGACTGGGTCCGCCGTCAGGAACTGATGGCTACTGTAAAGGAACGTCTTGCAACTACCAGCGCCCTCCCCGAAGAGGCAAACAGCATTCTGGCCGAAGGTGGTCAGGCCCTGGCAACGGAACGTACCCGCTGGATTAACGTTTTGCGCCGCCCCGGCATCGACCCTGAAGTGTTCTTCAAGGTGGCTACTCCCGATTTGAACATTTCCCGCCGCGACCAGTGGTATATGTATGCCGAAGAGATTTATGCCGGTTTCTTCGACCGTCAGGCCCGAGAAATCGACGACCAGAAGAAGATGGAGTCTGTAAAGCTGTCTCCGGACCTGGATTTCATGCAGATTTCGGCCATCAGTATCGAAAGTCGTCAGCGCCTGAACGCCCAGAAGCCCCTCACATTGGGCCAGGCAAGCCGAATTCCGGGGGTCCGACCGGCCGATATTACGGTTTTGGCCCACTGGTTGGAGAATCGCTACGCCTAAAGAGGGATTTTTTGCTTTACAATCTTTGCTAAAAATCAAAAAATTACTACATTTGGCCCGACAATTAACAATATTTTCAAGAGGTATATCATGGCAGAAGAAAAAGTCGAAGAAGTTAAGGTTGAAGCTGCAGAAGCTGCAGAAGTTAAGGTAGAAGCTAAGGAAGAAGTTAAGGCTGCCGATAAGAAGAAGGCTCCCCGTAAGGGTGGCAAGCGCCCGTTCAACAAGAAGGGTGGTAAGTTCGGTGGCAAGCCGGCCGCTCCTAAGGCTCCCAAGGTATTCAGCGACTCTCTTGAAGATCGTTTCCCGGCTCTCGCTGCAAAGCTGAAGAAGCAGATCGAAGATGGTATCAAGCAGAAGATCAAGGACGCTCAGAAGGACCCGAAGGTTGCTGAAGCTTCCAAGAAGTTCGCTGATAAGTAATTCTTCTGAATCTCAAAAAATCTTGAAAGTGCCCCTGTCCTCGGATGGGGGTATTTTTTCTATATATGGGTCATAAAATCTAAAAGGAGATAATTATGCGTAAACTGTTCGCTCTTCTCGCCGTTGGTTGCAGCCTTTGCTTTGTTGCTTGCAGCAGCGGTGGTGGCAAGTCCGTTACCCGTATCGACGAAAATTCCACTACTGACCTGTCTGGCAAGTGGAACGACACCGATTCCCGCCTGGTGGCTGACGAAATGATCTCTAGCTGCCTTTCTAGCGCAAAGATCGACCGTCTCATCAAGTCTATGGATCGTACTCCCACTGTCGTAATCGGCAAGGTCAAGAACAAGAGCCACGAACATATCAGTGTCGAAACCTTTACCAAGGACATGGAACGTGCCCTGCTGAACTCCGGTGCTGTTGACTTCGTTGCCAACTCCGACGAACGCGCAGAACTCCGCCAGGAAGTTATGGACCAGCGCGGCAACGCTACCGAAGAAACCGCCAAGGAACTGGGCATGGAACAGGGCGCCGACTGGATGCTCACCGGCACCATCAACACCATCGTCGACCAGGAAGGTGGCAAGTCCGTTATCTTCTACCAGGTTGATATGGAACTCACCGACCTCCAGTCTCACAAGAAGCTCTGGATTGGCGACAAGAAGATCAAGAAGTTCGTCTCCCAGGATTCTGTGAAGATGTAATTTGACCTTAGGAACCGAGAATTCACGATGATCAGTATTACCAAGCTTTTGATGGATTCCCCCAATTATGGGGACCAGTTGCGCTATACTCCCAAGGCTCACGAAGCCAAGAACGGAGTTTCTGAAGGCCGCGGCCCGGTGGTGGTTTGGAACTGCACCAAGACCTGCAACCTGAAGTGCGTACACTGCTATGCCCGTTCTGAAGCCATCAAGTATCAGAACGAACTGACCCACGAAGAAGGTCTGGCACTTATCGATCAGCTGGCTGAATTCAAGGTTCCTGTGATCTTGTTCAGCGGTGGCGAACCTCTGCTTCGCCCCGACTTTTTTGAACTGGCCAACTATGCGGCCAGCAAGGGCATTCGCCCTACAATTTCTACCAACGGTACATGCATCACTCCCGAAGTGGCCGAAAAGCTGAAGGCCATGGGGGTGGGCTATGTTGGTATTAGCCTTGATGGTAACGAGTCTACCCATGACAAGTTCCGCGGTAAAGAGGGTGCCTATAAGCTTGCCATCCGCGGCATTCGTAACTGTGTGGCTACCGGTCAGAAGGTGGGCCTCCGCTTTACCATTACCAAGGACAATTTCCGCGACCTGAATTCCATCTTCGATTTGATCGAAGCCGAAAACATCGATCGCGCCTGCTTCTACCACCTGGTCTATAGCGGCCGTGGCAGCGGCATTGTTGACCATGACCTGAGCCACGAAGAAAGCCGTGAAGTCATGGACTTGATTATCGACCGCGTTCTTGATTTTAAGAAGCGTGGTCTCAATAAGGAAATTCTGACTGTCGACAATCACGCCGACGCCGTGTATCTGTACCAGCGCATGAAGCGCGAAGATCCGGAACGCGCCAAGAAGATTCTGGAACTGATCCAGAGCAATGGCGGTAACCGTAGCGGTATGGCTTTCGGTAACATCGACAGTATCGGTAACGTTCATCCCGACCAGTTCACCCAGTACATTACCCTGGGCAATGTTCGCGAACGCAAGTTCGGCGATATCTGGACCGACGAATCCAATCCCATTATGGCGGGCCTCAAGAACCGTAAGCCGCTGCTTAAGGGTCGCTGCCCCAAGTGCGCCTTCCTGAACCTTTGCAACGGTAACTTCCGTACCCGCGCCGAAGCTGTTACAGGTGACTTCTGGGAAATGGACCCGGCCTGCTACCTGAACGACGACGAAGTGGTTATCTAGTCAACAGTGATTAGTGGTTAGTGATTAGGATTATAAACCTGTTTACTAACCACTGCTTACTAACCACTATATTATGACTGAATTAGAACAGCAAATCCTTGACATCATCCAGGACGGATTCCCCATTGTGGAACGTCCTTATGCTGCCTTGGCCGATATGCTGAATCGCGAAGCCGTGTTGCAGCATGCGGATGATGCTCAACATTTGCATACTACGGAACAGCTTGTATTTGATGTGGTTGAATCCCTTCGTTCATCTGGCGTTATCCGTCGACTTGGCGGTGTGTACGATACAAAACGAGTTGGTCTGGTAAGCCGCCTGTGTGCCGGCAAGGTTCCTAGCGTGGCGACTGGTGCCACTGACGATTCTGCCCTGGAACAGTTTGCTGCTGCGGTTATGGAAATTCCTGCCATTACCCACAATTACGTCAGGTCTCACCAGTATAATGTGTGGTTTACGGTCATTGCCGAAAGTGAATTGGCTTTGCAGGCTGTAATCGATAAACTTTGCGGGGAGACCGCTCTGCACGATGTTCATTCCATGCCGGCCCGCAAGATGTTCAAGATCAACACGGTCATGTCTCGGCGTTCCAGGACTTCGGCAAAGCAGGGCGAACCTTCGGCTAGCGCGATGAACTCGGTAAGTTCGGCGAATGCCTTGAACGTTTCGGCGTTGTCTGTTTCTGACCGAACCCGCATCCGGTTGCTGAGTGGAGATTTGCCTCATTCCCTGACTCCGTTTAACGAACTTTTCGCGGATGTCATTAGCGGGACGAAGTCTCTGGCGGATCTTTTACAGGATGCTTGTTCTGACCTGACGTCCAGGCGTATGCGCCGATTCGGGGCCGTACTTCGCCATCAGGATGCCGGCTTCCCGTGCAATGCCATGGTTTGTTTTGATGTGGCTGATGGGTCTGCTGCCGGTGCGGTTCTCGCGGCGAATCCTCATGTGTCCCATTGCTATGAACGCCCTCCGTTTGAGGGGTTCCCCTATAATGTTTATGCCATGTTCCATGCTTCTACAAACGAAGAACTTCTGCGTTTTGTGAACGAGGCTGTGGCGGCTCTTGGCAATCCTCAGTTTGCGGTACTGCATTCTGTACGCGAACTTAAGAAGACCAGCTATAAGTACTTCTAGATTCCTGCTTTCAGGAAGATGCCGATGCGATGACCCGTCTCGAAACCGAAGAGGGTGCCTTCGTGAATTTCGTAATTGAGACCTAGGCTAATGGGGAGGGCGCTGAACCTTCTGGAAAGGTCGAATCGCATCTTGTAACCATGGAAGTCGTCCTTCATTTTGCGGTAGGGCTTGTCCATGTGCAGGTTTTCGGATTCGTGGATTCGGTTCTGGTATAGGAACACCTGGTCAAAAATCCAGCCACTCTGTGTGCTTTCGTTCCACCAGAATTTCCATGCCAGAGATGCCTTGAAGCCGACTTCGTCACCTGGGGCGAAGTCGTTCTTTTCAAAAAATCTGTTGTACCTGAATGCGGTCCCCAAAATCAATCTTTGCGTAAACTTGAACGCGTAGAAGGGCTCTATGTTCAGACGGTGGAATCGGTTCCGCTGGGAACCTTCTCCTGGAGGGAATCGCCAGCCGACGTTCAGGCCGGCACCTTTCAGAATGTCGGCTTCTTCGTTGACGAAGGGCATGAACTTGGCGCCTACGTAGGTTTCGTTAAAACCGTTTACGTGAAGGTTGCAGTAATTGTGGATGTACCCCTTGGTCGAATATTCGTAGCTGAAGCTCAAGAAGCGGAAGGCTCCGTCAACATAAAGACTGGCCTTGCCACCGGTCATAGGAAGGGCGAACTCGGCAGAGACATTCATGTCGGCACTGTAGATGTCTTCGTCTAGATCGACGGCTCCTTCTACAGAGGCCCAGGTGCTTGGGGGTAAAATAGGGTGCAGGACTTCGGTTGCGTAGGCCATGGCGGCCGCGCCCAACAACATTAAAATGGAAGTCCCTCGCATCATGCTCCAAATATATCAAAGATTTAAACAAATGATGATTTATGTTGTATTTTTGAAATGTCGTATGCGGTTGTCTTTCGTAAAAAGTTTGATGTTCCTTTTGATCGCCTTGTTGTTTGGCGGTTGTGTTTATGATGGAACGGATGACGAAATGGATTACTTGCCCATTGATGATTCGCAGTACCCTTATGCGGGTATTCCCCGTGTGGTTATCGAGACCGAAAATTTTTCTCAGATCCGGGATGTTGAAACGGAATTCCCGTCGCGGCTCCAGATTTATGGCGATTCGGCTCCGGTTAGCGGTGTCTATAAGCTGACTGTTCGTGGCCGCGGAAATTCAAGCGCCAAGATGCCCAAGTACGGGTTGAAACTGGAATTTGAAGACAAGGTAAAAATGTTCGGCATGCCCAAGAATAGGGACTGGGCCCTGATCGCCAATTATGGGGACAAGACTCATTTGCGGAATTTTATGATGTCCAGAATTTCGGAATGGCTTGGGGCGAGATATACTCCCAAGATGCAATTTGTAGAGCTTTATCTAAATCGCAAATATATGGGCCTCTACCTTTTTTCTGAAACCGTAAAGGTGGGCAAGAACCGGGTGAACATCGAAGAGAACGATTCTACCTTTTTGTTTGAAAAGGAAGACAGTAAAAAATTGGATCCGCCTTATGTGACCACGAATTTGGGATACACATTCCATGTGAAGTCGCCCAAGAATATGACGGAAAAGTCAGAAGCGCTGCTGACGGAACACCTGAATGAATTTGAGATTTTTATTCATGGCGGTCACAATGGTTATTCTGATACCATGAGCAAATGGATTGATATGGAAGATTATCTGCGCTACTATTGGGTGCAGGAATATTCAAAGAATGAAGATGGCTCTTTTGCCCGCAGCGTTTATATGACTTGGTCGAAGGGAGGCTTGATTCATTTTGGCCCCCTGTGGGATTTTGACCTGGCTTTCGGCAATGCTTCCTATGATCAGAATAAATCTGCCGATGGTTGGTACATTCGTTCTCAACGCTGGAACCGTCTAATTTTCAATGACTATTACGTTCGGTTGGAAGCGCAAAAATTCTGGGAAGATCACAAGGAACTTTTTTATGACTTGATCGATAGCGTGCCCCTGTACCGTAAGGGAATCGAGAAGGCTATTGCCAATGAATACAAGCGTTGGCCCATTATCCGCAATACCGAAAACTGGGCTTTGAAGGAACCGTATGATTCTTACGATGAAGCGGTTGAAGCCATGGTGAAGTGGATGAAAGAACGGTACGAATGGATTGAAGAACATTAAAGATCAGAACGTTTTTTCTACATTTGGGCCATGCGAAAAATCTACATGGCAGGAATGAGTCATAAGGTCGCGGATATTGCTGTCCGCGAGAAGTTCTATATCCCCATGGATATAAAGACCGAAACTCTCCAGCGCAAACCTTTTGATGAACTTTTGATTCTTGCCACCTGTAACCGCACTGAATTTTACGTGGCCAGCGACAGGGAACTTGAAGAAGGCGAACTGGTCCGCTACATTTGCGGATTGGTTGGACAGAAGTTTGAAGACTTCGGACAGTTCTTCTATGTGAAGTGTGGTGACGATGTGGCCCATCATGTGATGAACGTGTGTGCGGGCCTGGATTCCGTGGCCGTGGGGGAGGACCAGATCCTTAACCAGATTAATCGTGCTTACGAAACGGCTCACCAGCTTGGGGCTACAGGCAACAGCCTGAATAAGCTTTTTCAGAGTGCCATTCACACCACCAAGCGCATCAAGACCGAAACCAATTTGAGCAAGCTTAGCTGCAACATTCCCTTTTTGGCCATGAAGCAGGTCCTTAAGACTTTTGACGATCTTGAAAACCGTTCGGTCTACATTATCGGCCTTGGCGAAATGGGTTCCCTGATGTTGAAGTATGTTCAGGAATATACGACTCACATTTTTGCCAGCAGCCGCACTTTTTCTAATGCCGAAAAGTTTGCCGACGTGTTGACTCCTGTTCCGTTTGAAAACCGCTACGATGTGGTTGGAACGTGCGATGTGGTCATTCTATGTAGCGCTTGCCATGACCCGATTATTACCAGGGATGAGTACGCTGCCGCCTTAAAGGAAAAGTCCCACTTGGTCATCGACTTGGGAAGCCCCCGTAATGGTGAAGCCTCTATTGGCGAACTTCCGGGCGTTACCTATGTCTGCGTCGATGAACTGCAGAAAGTTGTGGATGAAAACCGCCGCCTCCGCGTTATCGAACTGGAGGCCGCCCAGAAAATCCTTCAGGAAGGTATCGAGGAATTTTTGCAGTGGTACCGCATGGATGATGTGGCCAAGCTTATTAATGTCCAGGCCGAAAAGATGATGCGGATGGCTTCCGAGGAATCTGAGAAATTGCTCCGCTCCTTGCCGAATTTGGAAACTGCGGAATCTGAAAAAATTCAGATGATGTTTGAACGGTTCGCCAAGAAAATCGCCAGCGAGTACCTCTATAAGGTAAAGGACAAAAATTCTCCTGAAGACGTTCAGAAGTATTTGGAATGCCTTTGCAACGTGTCATCCTGAGCGTAGCGAAGGATCTAGCAGAAGGTTTTGTAATGAAGCTAAGAATCGCGACCCGTAAGAGCGCCTTGGCGCTTGCCCAGACCACCCAGGCTGCCGATGAAATCGTTGCGGCCAACCGCAGTTTTTTCGCTGACGAAAAGGTCGGTGGGAATTGCGCCGATGGTGGGGACTGCGCGGGCCTCTCATACGAACTGGTTTCTATGACTACTGAAGGGGACCGTCGTCTGGACAAGTCCCTGGCAAGTTTTGGAGGCAAAGGCGTTTTTATCAAGGAACTTGAAGTGGCTCTTCTGGAAGGGCGCGCTGACATTGCGATTCATAGCCTGAAGGATATGCCTGCCGAAGTGCTTCCCCAGTTTAAGTTGGCTGCCGTGTTAAAACGCGAAGATCCCCGTGACGCTTTTTTGGCCCGCGGGGGTGTCGCTGGCATCCGCTTTATGGACCTGCCTGCGGGAGCCAAGGTTGGAACGGGTAGCATTCGACGTGTCGTTCAGCTGAAGGCCTTGCGCCCGGATTTGGAATACGTTCCCATTCGCGGAAACATCCAGACCCGCATTTCTAAGCTGGCCGAATTGGACGGTGTAGTCCTTGCTGCCGCCGGCTTGAACCGAATGGGTTTGGCGGATCAGGTGACTGAATATTTTAGCACCGGACAGATGCTCCCTGCCAGCGGCCAGGGCATCCTCGCCATTGAAACCCTGCGCCAACCCGAAGAGCTGTGTGTCGAAACGATCCTCTCCCGCGTAAACCACGTTCCCACCTTCTGTATTGCCGTTGCCGAAATGGCTTTCTTGAAGGCTCTGGATGCAGGATGCCAATTCCCTGTGGCAAGTTTTGCAGAATTTGAAAAAGACGCAATTGGTGATGTACGTACTTTGAAAATTCGCGGTATCTATTGGGACGAATCTTCCTCTCGTTTGCTTCGTGCTGAAACGTCCCGTGAAATCCACATGAATGAATCCAATACGCTCGAAGAATCCAAGGCTTTGGGCGTTGCCCTTGCGGAACTCATTAAAAAGCAGCTGGCTGAATAATAAAAGATTTTACGTCCTACCATAAATTCTAAATTTTAATACGGAATGAAGAATTTTGGAAAAGTTTATTTGATTGGCGCAGGCCCCGGTGATCCGGGTCTGTTTACCTTGAAGGGCAAGTCCATTTTGGAACGTGCCGATGTTGTGGTGTACGACCGTTTGGTTTCTCCGGCAATTTTGTCTTTTTGTAATGCAAGTGCCGAAATGGTGGATGTAGGCAAGATGCCTACTCATCACAAGGTTAAGCAATCCGAAATCAATAAACTGTTGGTGAAGTTTGCCCAGGGAAAGCCTGGTGCCGTAATCGCCCGCCTGAAAGGTGGTGATCCCTTTGTGTTCGGTCGTGGTGGCGAAGAGGCTTTGGAACTGATTGATGCCGGTGTGGAATTCGAAGTGGTTCCCGGTATCACAAGTGCCATTTCTGTGCCCGCCTACGCAGGCATTCCTGTAAGCCATCGTGGAATTGCTACCAGCTTCCACATTGTTACCGGCCATGAAAAGCAGGAAATGCAGACGTGTCATTCTGAGCTATACGAAACTAAGAACTTTAGTTCTCAAGTTGAGTTATGCCCTTTGGGTAGAAGCACGAAGGGCGGAGTCGAAGAATCTAGCATTTCTGGTCTCGATTTTCCCGCTCTTGCCAAGTGCCCTGGCACTCTGATTTTCTTGATGGGCATTTCCAATATGGAAATGATTTCTCGCCGTCTGATTGAATGCGGTAAGGATCCCAAGACTCCTCTGGCTTTTATCGAAAAGGGAACAACCCCCTACCAGCGTACCGTTATGTGTACCTTGGAAACCGCAGGGGAGACTATCCTTCGTGAAAACGTAACCGCTCCTGCCATTACCATTATGGGTGGCGTAGTGGAATTGGGCAAGATTCTTGCATGGCGAAAGAACTTGCCACTTTCGGGTAAGCGTCTTGTGGTGACCCGTGCTGCAAAGCAGGCTAGCGGCATTGCGGCCAAGCTTAGCGCTCTGGGTGCCGAAGTCATCGAAACTCCCATGATCGAGACACGCACGCTATGTGAAGAATCTAGCAAGGTTGTTTTAGCAGACCTTTCAAACTTCGATGTTCTCGCTTTTACCAGCACCAACGGCGTTGATTCCTTCTTTGAATTGTTGTTCAGGGCGGGTCTGGATATTCGTTCTCTCGCCGGAAAGAAAATCGCCAGTGTTGGGAAGATTACCGAAAAGAAATTGTTGGAACGGGGTATTCGCTGTGATTACGTTCCCGAAGACCACACCGGCGAAGGATTGGGCAAGCTGCTTGCCGCCATATGTCATTCTGAGCAAGCGCCGCGCGTCGACGGATCCCGTCTTGACGAATCTCGTATCCTCCTTCTCCAGGGAAATCTTGCCGACGATACCATCCTGAAGCTTTTGCCGAAGGCAACCCGTTGGGTGGTTTACGAAACCCTTCCTGTGGCCACCTTGCCCGACTGGAAGCGTGAAGCCGTTGCCGGCGCCGATGCCGTTGTATTCGCCAGCTCCAGTGCCGTGGAAAATTTCATGAAGGTAACCGGATGCACCGCTGCTTCCGAATCTCGTGTTGCGCCGAAGCTGGCCTTCTCCATCGGTCGCCTGACCTCTGCCACCGCCAAGAAGTACGACTTTGAAGTTGTGGAAAGCGAAGAGACTTCCATGGACTCCTTGGTCAAAAAAATTGCGGAGTATTACTCTGTATGAAAGTCGTTCTGATTATCGCCCATAACTGCATCCGTCCGGGAGCTTACCGCGGTTTTGAAACTGTTCTTGACCGCCTTCGTAAGGATATGCCTGACGCTCGTATAGCAAGTACTAGCCTTGTGGATTTGGATAATGATTTGCGTGCTATCTTACGCGAGGATGTGGAATCCGTAACCTTGTTGCCTTACTTGCTTTTGAACGGTCAGCATTCCAAGGGTGATATTCCCGCCATTGTTGCCGCAGCCCAGAAGGACTTCCCACAGATTCCCATGACGCTTTTGCCACCCCTGGGAGAATGGGACGGCTTTGCGGATATGGTGGTCAATGGTGTTCGTCGTGCGAATCGCGCCGAAGCACAAAAGGAAAATCAAGCTCATTCCAATTCCAGCCTTTTCGCTATTGAAATGAATCTGGAAGGTAAAAATGTGCTGGTGGTGGGCGGTGGCCGCATAGCCCTTCGTAAGGTAAAGACCTTGCTTCCTACAGGAGCTCGCATTACGGTGGTGGCACCCATGTTTGATCCTGAGTTCAAAACTCTAGAAGTGCCGCAGAATTCTCTTACGACTGTAACTCTGGAAGAGCGTCCTTACGATGTTCTGGATCTTCGTTCTGTTTCTATGGTATTCATCTGTACGGATCAGCCGGCAGTAAATGCACAAGTCAGTAACGATGCGCGAGCCCGCCGCATTCTGGTGAACAACGCTTGCGATTACCTGGACGGTGATTTCATTGTTCCCGCCCGAATGGACTTTGGTAAAAACATCACCGTAACCGTTTCCACCCAGGGCCGCGCCCCGAGCCTTGCCAAAAAGTTGAAACAGAAAATTCAGGCAGACTGGAAAAAAGACCTAGAACAAATTGAAAAAGAAAGCTGTGAGCTATGAGTAATGAGTTTTGTGCTAAAACAAGGCGCCCTCGGCGCGATTATTAAACCTCATACCTTTAATCTTTAACCTTAAAACTTTAACCTATGATTATCCGTCCTCGTCGTCTTCGTCAGAATACTACCATCCGCAACATGATTGCGGAAACATCCGTTAGCCCCGATTGCCTCGTTTACCCCATGTTCGTGGTAGAAGGGGAGGGCGTCAAAGAAGAAATTCCCAGCATGCCCAACCAGTTCCGCTTCAGCATCGATGAACTGCTGAAGGAAATTGAAACCTTTGGACCTTTGGGCTTGAAGTCCGTGTTGCTGTTTGGTATTCCCGACCATAAGGACGAAATGGGCTCCCAGGCTTATGATGATGATGGTATCGTTCAGCGCGCCACCCGTGCAATCAAGGCCAGATTCCCGGAAATCTACGTGATTTGCGACGTCTGCCTTTGCGAATACATGAGCCACGGCCACTGCGGTATCATCAAGGATTGCGATGTGGATAACGATCCCACCTTGGAACTTCTGGCGAAGACAGCTGTTTCTCAGATTGCTGCCGGCGCAGATATGGTGGCCCCCAGTGATATGATGGACAGTCACATTACCGCCATCCGTGAAGCTTTGGACGAAGCTGGTTTTACCAACGCTCCCATTATGGGTTACAGCGCTAAGTTCGCCAGCGCCTATTACGGCCCCTTCCGCGATGCCGCCGATTCCGCACCCCATTTCGGCAACCGCAAAACTTACCAGATGGATGTCCGCAACATCCGTGAAGCTATGCACGAAGTGGAACTGGATTTGGAAGAAGGTGCCGATATCGTTATGGTAAAGCCGGGTCTTGCTTTTTTGGATGTGCTTCGCGGTGCTGCCGAAATCAGCAACGTCCCCGTAGCCGTCTACAACGTCAGTGGAGAATACTCCATGGTGAAGGCCGCTGCAAAGATGGGCTGGATCGACGAAGATTCCATCATCCGCGAAAATATGATTGCATTCAAGCGTGCCGGCGCCGACATCATCATTACCTACCACGCCAAGGAAATCCTGGAAAAGGGACTGCTAGGGTAGAGTGCTTGTTGTCTAAAAATGACTCTACTGTTTTCGCAGGGGCGTTTTTTTATGCAGGAAATAATAAATAAAAAATTTTTTTGTCTGGAAAAAAATAAACTTACTTTTTGTAGACAAAATCATTTTTTTTTCTTACATTTACCGCGTCTTTTTTTAAAAGGAGTGAGTATGAGTGCTCAGTTTAGTAAATATGCAGTAGTTGCATCTGCTGTTATTTTGGGATTGTCTGCTTGCGGTGATGAATCTACCGTATCTGACGGAGGATCTAACGTCTCGATTCTTGACGAGAAGCTTGGTGAATGCAGCGAAAGCAACCAGGGCGCAATGGCCTATGTGACTGATTCCGCTGCCCTGTATTTCTGTGCTGATGGGGAATGGGTTCCCCTGAAGGGCCAGGATGGCGAAGACGGCAAGGATGGTAAGGACGGCAAGGATGGCAAGAATGGCGCAAGCTGTACTGCCAAGGTCGTTGATGACGGCGTCGAAGTTAGCTGCGATGGCAAAGTCGTAGGCACCATCAAGAATGGTGAAGACGGCAAGAATGGCGAAAACGGCAAGAACGGCGAAGACGGCAAGAACGGCGAAGACGGCAAGAACGGCGAAGACGGCAAGAACGGTGATAAGGGCGACAAGGGTGACAAGGGTGATAAGGGCGACAATGGCGACAACGGCACCAGCTGTACAGCCGAAATCATTAATGAAGGCATCGAAGTTAGCTGCGATGGCGAAGTCCTAGACACCCTCAGGAACGGCAAGAGCGCCTTCGAACTGGCTGAATCTGAATTGTCCTTGGAAGACTGGCTTGCCAGCCTGAAGGGTGATAAGGGTGACAAGGGCGATAAGGGCGATAAGGGTGACAAGGGCGACAAGGGCGATAAGGGCGAAGATGGCCTTTCCTGCTCTGCATCGCAGATCGAAAATAATGATGGCACGAAGACGACGACCATCACTTGCGAAACCGCCGAAGGCGAATCTGCCGAATATGTGGTGAATGACGGTAAGGATGGTGCCAGCTGCAGCATCAGTGACAAAGGCAATGGTGTCGTGAAACTTATCTGCGGTGACAATTCCGTCAATCTCAAAGAGCCCTTGTGCGGAAGCACTCCCTATGATCCGGAAGAATGGATTTGCCTTGACGACGATGAACTTCTTCAAAATAATGCCTCCAGCACAGCAACCTCCAGCGCTGCACCAGCCTACTCCAGCGCGGCCGCTCCGATAATCTCCAGCGCATCCTATTCTAGCGAAGCTGCTCCTAGCTCTAGCGCATCTGTTCCGAGCTCCAGCGCTGTACCGGAAGTATTTGAATACAGCTCCAGCGCGGCCGCTCCGATAACCTCCAGCGGTGCAGCCCCCTCCTGTGAAGAGACTGTTAAGGGTACCTATACCGATACTCGCGATGATCATGAGTACAAGACTGTGACCATCGGTGATCGGACATGGTTTGCTGAAAACATTCAATATAGTGCTTCTTCCGTCACGACAAAAGTACATACTAACGGTGTACAACTGCTTTATTACGGTGCAAATGGTGTTTGCCCTGAGGATTGGCGTTTGCCGTCGAGGGCTGATTTTGAGGATCTAATCGCTCGTGCCACATGTGGGGGAACCGGCGATCCGTCCAAAGTTTTGAGATCCACGACATGGGACGGAACTGATGAACTGGGATTCAGTGTCGTTCCCACAGGTAATTGTGGATCGAGCGATTGTTGGAATCCTGACAAGTATACGGCATTCTGGACGACTGATGCTAATCCGGTGGCAACAAGTACGTATTCCACCTTGGCTTTTGACTATGCTGATGATGACCCTAATAAAGGAAAAATGTCTTTTACTGAAACTAAGACAGCTTATGCAATATCCATCCGTTGCGTAAAGGATAAAGAATAACTGTTTAATTCTCAAAAGCCCGCTGGTTTTAGTGCCGGCGGGCTTTTTTTACTACTGGTTTCAAAAAAAACTCACCCGCAGTATATAACCGCGGGTGAGATTTTTTTCTGAAAGAAATCTGAATCTTAGGGCTTTGGGATTGCTAGCTTTCTGATCTGTTCTTCGGTCAGACCGGAATAGGCTACAATCTTTTCCATAGGCTCGTTTTGATTAAGCATCCTGCGGGCGGCTTTCTTGGCAGCCTCTTCTTCTTCCCTGAGAACGTCGCCGACAGTCTTGTAATTGGGACGAACGAAATCCATCTTGAATGCCTCCATAAAGTTGGCTCTTAACCATCCTTTCAAATATACATCCATCTGGTACAGTAAGTCAAGGGCTTCCGATTTGGGCAGTTCCCTGTGGATTCGGTCCAGTACTTTAGAGAATGTCTCCCGAGAATTGTCTGGATTCCAGATGTACTTCATGGCGCAGATGAAGGCTGCAAGGCGCGCCCCGAATCCGTTCAGAGATTCGTCAGAAACCTCCTTCACGTTCAGCAGGATGCACTTGAAGGGGAGCAGGTACCTCTGGAGTTCCTTGGGGTACGCCTGCAGCTTTTTAAGCGGGTCCCAGTTGTCCTTGCCATTGTAGAGGATGATTGCCACGGAGGGAATCCCCTTTTCCGCATTGGCCTTCAGCTAGTTTTCCATCAGATAGTAGTGGTACTTGCGGAGCTGATCCATGACGCCATCGTCGCTGGAGGATTTTGTAATCGCCGGGAACCTGCCCTCGGGTCACCTCCTGAATTCAAGGGTGACCTCGGTTTAGATTGTTGTAAAGAAGGTGCCAATCCAAACTGCGGAAAATGCAGGTTAAAGGTTGAAGCTATGTAAAAAAAATCTGCATTCGCAGATGAATACGATATATGAAAAAATCTGCACTCGCAGATAGACGGAATATATGAAACTTAGAACAAACTGTCAAGCGAGATGCTGCAGAAAAATCATGAAGTTTTTTGATGCACAACTGTAAAATCTTGGGGATGCTTAAAGTTCATAATTCCTATATTGTATCCTATGAATCATTCTGTTAGTGAAAAACTGTTTGCTGAAGCAAAGTCCCTGATGCCGGGTGGTGTCAATAGTCCTGTTCGAGCCTTTGGAAACGTGGGGGCAACTCCTCCCTTTATCGCTCGTGCCAAGGGTAGCCACATCTATGACGTCGATGGAAACGACTATGTGGACTATGTGGGTTCCTGGGGCCCCATGATGTTGGGCCACGCTCACGATGCCGTTATCAAGGCTGTTGCCGAAACGGCTCAGAATGGCCTTAGTTTTGGCGCACCCTGCGGTCTGGAATCTGAACTTGCGAAATTGGTGATGCAGTTGGTTCCCAGCATCGAGATGATTCGTATGGTGAACTCCGGTACCGAAGCTACCATGAGTGCCATCCGTGCTGCCCGTGGCTTTACCGGGCGCGATAAGATTATCAAGTTTGAAGGTTGCTATCATGGTCACAGCGATAGCCTGCTGATCAAGGCCGGCTCCGGCATGCTGACTACGGGCAAGCCCAGCAGTAAGGGTGTTCCCGCAGACCTTGCCAAGTATACTTTGACGCTCCAGTACAATGATGTGGCTCAGGTTCGCGAAACTTTCAACGCCATCGGTGGTGAAATCGCAGGCGTTATCGTGGAACCGGTGGCTGGCAACATGGGCGTTGTTCCTGCGACTCAGGAATTCCTCCAGGCTCTTTCCGAAGAAACCAAGAAGCATGGCTCCATCCTGATTTTCGATGAAGTGATGACCGGCTTCCGTGTGGGTGTTCATTGCGCCCAGGGCCTTTACGGCATTAAGCCGGATCTGACCACCTTCGGTAAGATCATTGGCGGTGGCATGCCGGTGGGCGCTTATGGCGGCCGCCTGGATGTGATGCAGCAGATTGCTCCCTTGGGCGGAATCTATCAGGCTGGTACTTTGTCAGGTAACCCGGTGGCCATGGCTGCGGGCCTTGCTACCATGGGCGAACTGAGCCGCAATCCGGAACATTACACTCGTGCGGAACAATCCACGACGAACTTGTTAAAAGGCCTCAAGGCTGCTGCCCAGGAAGCGGGTCTCCCTATGACCACAAACCAGGTGGGTTCCATGGGTTGCGTCTTCTTCACTGATGGTCCTGTAAATTGCTTCGCAGATGTTCAGAAGTCTGACTTGGAACTTTTCCGCAAGTATTTCCTGGGAATGTTGGATGAAGGCATTTACTTGGCCCCCAGCCAGTTCGAAGCCATTTTCGTCAGCTCTGCCCACACTGATGCCGACATCGAAAAGACTATCGAAGCTGCCCGCAAGGTCCTAAAAGCACTTTAGCTTAGGTTTAAATCACTTTTTTTGAAAAAAGACTGCTTTTTGAACTATTAAGAACTAAATGTGTTATATTTATAACATAATTTTATGATTAATAGGAGATTAAAAATGAAAAAGATTGCTCTCGCACTTGCTGCTATGGGTTTGGCAGCCATGTTTACTGCTTGCGGTGATGACTCTTCCTCTAGCGGTGGTAAGATTATATCTTGCGACATGAAGACTGAACGCGTTTTTATGGGTGAAACCCTTACTTCGCATTCCTGTGCTGAAATTTCTTCCAATGCTGTTGCTGCTGATGAGTTGGAAAAAAGCTGTGTAGGTGCACCGGATTTCGGAATTACAGCTACTAAGGGTTCTGGCTGCGCCGGTGGCGAAAAGAAGAAGTGCGATTCTCCTGACGGAAGTGGTGCTGTGTACTTCTACGACGCTGATGCCGCCGACTCCAGTTGTGATAAACTCTTGGACGGTGAAGACTAATAATTAGTCTTTCTAAATCAAGTTTCACATATAAAGGTTTCCTGATGTCAGGAAGCCTTTTTTGCTTTTAGGGTAATAAAACTAGACTTTTATTTCTATCTTTTTCCCCAAAATTTGAAAAACTCCTAGGAACTTATATGGAAAAGAAGACGAGCGTTTTTACTAACGGAATCATTTGGTTTGGTGTAGCCATCTCCGTTTCTGAAATTGAATGTGGTATCGAGATTGGGGCTTCCAATACCCCCGATGGTTTGTGGCTCCCGCTGATTCTTGGTCATGTCTTGGGCGGTATCATGCTGTACTTTGTGGGACTTATCGGTGCCAGGGTCCGCTTGAACGCCATGGAGACTACGGCTTCCACTTTTGGTAAGTACGGTTCCAAGTTTTTTGCCTCGTTGAACTTGCTGCAGCTTATTGGCTGGATTGCAGTTCTGAATGCCCAGGGTGCCATGGCTTTGGCGGGTTTGAACTTGCCGGTTTCATTCCCGTTGACTTGCATTATCTTGGCTGTGCTTATTGCGGCCTGGGTTTTTGTGGGGCTTCGCCGTACCCAGAAGATCACCACGGTGGTCATGGGCTTGCTGGCCGTTCTTTTGGTGGTGCTTACCGCGAAGTTCTTTGGCCTGGGTGGTGCCGCGGCTACGGTAGCTTCCAGTGGAGCAGCCTCTAGTCTTCCTACCTTCAATTTCTGGACGGTCTTTGAGATCTCCATTGCCATGCCCCTTTCCTGGCTGCCGGTAATTTCTGACTATACCAAGGACGTGGCTCGCCCCAGGGCGGCAACTGCGGTTTCTGCCATTGCCTATTCTGCCGCCAGCTTCTGGATGTACTTTATTGGCCTGCAGATTGCTGGTCTTGGTGTAGGGACCAACATCGCCCAGGCAATTCTTTTGGCTGGCATCGGTATCCCAGGCATTCTGATTGTCGCCCTTTCTACGGTGACGACCAACTTTTTGGCCGCCAACTCTGCAGGTGAATCGGCCAAGGCCATTGTGGGTAGGCTGAATCCCAAGGTTACGGGAGTTGTGGTTTGCGCCCTCAGTACGGTTCTTGCTATTTGGGGAATCGTGGACCACTACATTCATTTCTTGTATCTGATCGCTTCTGTATTTGCGCCCATGGCGGCTGTTCTTCTGGTTTCGTTCTTCTTTGTGAAGGAACATCTCGAAAGAAAGGGTTTTTGGATCTGGAATTTGTTTGCCTGGCTGGTGGGTTTTGCATCTTACCAGCTGGCTGTAAATACTGGCTTTGATGCTGTTGGTCCCACTTTGCTTGCGGTTGCAATTTCTGCAGCACTGACATTTGCTGCAAAAATCAAGAAGTAGTTTTTTCTATATTTTTATCGATGATGAAAAAATATTTCATTGTTATATTTTAGGAAACAAATTTTCAAAATCTTTAGGAGAATAAATGAAAAAGTTCTTTATGATTCTTGCTTCTCTGGGCATTGCCGCCACTATCTCCGCTTGCGGTGATGATTCTTCTTCGTCTCCGTCTGCATCTAACGGTGGGGACAATGGTGGAAACAATGGCGGAAGCAAGTCCGGCAAGGCTTGCCTCAATACATTCAATGATGGTGAAATCCGTTGTTTTACTCACGAGTCTGTAGAGTTCCTTTGCGGTGGCTCCAGTTCGGACTTGAAGTCTTCGGTTTTGGTGGACGCTTGCCCGGAAGGCTATACCATGGAGTGCCCGAATGATGTGGGTGAAGGCGTTACCTACTTTTATCGGGAAGGCATGACGGACTGCCATAAGTTCTAATCAGACATTGTTTGTAATTGATAACCAAGTTATTAACTGATATGAAAATGGAAATCCAAACTGAGGATTTCCATTTTTTATATTTAGCCAAGTAAAAAGAGGATAATCATGATCGTTTCTTGGATGACCACCAATAAGTGTAACTTGACCTGTAAGCATTGCTACCAGAACGCTGGTGGTACCAGGGATCGAGAACTGACAACGGCCGAAGGCCACAAGCTCATTGATGAAATCACCAAGGCCGGTTTCAAGATCATGATTTTCAGCGGTGGCGAACCCATGACCCGCCCGGACATTTTGGAATTGGTGGAACATGCTTCCAGGAATGGTCTCCGTCCGGTGTTCGGTACTAACGGTACCATGATTACCGCCGAATTGGCCCAGGGACTTAAGATGGCCGGAGCCATGGCCATGGGCATTAGCATTGACAGTATCGATCCCAAGCGTCATAATGATTTCCGTGGCTTGGACAACGCTTTTGAACTGACCATGGCTGGTATCGAAAACTGCAAGGCCGCAGGTCTCCCGTTCCAGATTCATACCACCATTATGGATTGGAACCAGGGCGAAATCCTGGAAATTATGGATTGGGTCAAGAGCATCGGTGCTGTAAACCATCAGATTTTCTTTTTAGTGCCGGTGGGACGTGGCAAGGAAATTGCAGATCATGCCTTGAAGGTGGCCGAATACGAAAAGCTGCTTCGCGGCATTATGGAAAAGAGCCGTACCTTGGGTATTCCTGTAAAGCCTACTTGCGCTCCGCAGTTCCTGCGCATTGCAGACCAGCTGGACATCAAGACTCGCTACACCCGCGGTTGCCTTGCCGGGCTGGATTATTGCATTGTAAATCCGGTGGGTCTCGTTCGCCCTTGTGCTTACATGCTTGAAGACGCAGGCGATGTTCACGATACGCCCTTTGACGAAATCTGGGCCAATGCGGAAGTTTTCAAGAAACTGCGTACCAAGGCTTACGAAGGGGCTTGCGGCAAGTGCAAGTTCAATGACCGTTGCGGAGGCTGTCGCGCCCGTGCCGCCTACTATCACGATGGCGACTATATGCAGGAAGATAACAACTGCGCCTATGGAAGAGGCTTGAAGTAGACTGAAATATTCGGGATCACGTTTGGGTATAAGATGAGGTGTTTATGTCAGACGTAAAAGAAAGTGAAATTTCGGAACTTCGTGAAAAGGATCGTGAGCACGATGCTCGCCTTGATTCCCTGAGCTCACAGAATCAGAGTCAGGAATTCAAGTTGAAGTCTCAGGTGGCCAAGGATCGCGAACATGATTTCCGCCTTGATTCCATTACCAACAAGAATGATGCACAGGATCAGGAACTCCATCGTCAGGCCATCAAGGACGAAGAACACGATAATCGTTTCGAGGGTCTTGAATCCCGTTGTGCCGCCCTGGAAAAGCAGGTGAGGTTCTTGATCAAGTTGCTTCCCGAAAATATTCGACCCGATGCAGAGCTGCCTAAGGAGCCGAAGTCTCCGATTTCAATTGTCTCTTTATCGTTAGCTGTTCTTGCCCTGATTATCTCCATTATTTCTTTGTTTGTATAATCCCTTTTTAGTTTGTTTATGGCCGATTCCCTAGAAAACCAGAATGCTGAAGACGAACGCTTTATGCGTATGGCCTTGCGTGAGGCCGAAAAGGCTTTTGATGAACGCGAAATTCCCATTGGCTGCGTTATCGTAAAGGACGGTGTGGTCATAGGGAAGGGGCATAATCAGATCGAGATGCTGAAGGATGCCACGGCCCATGCCGAAATTCTGACTATCGGTACGGCGGCCAATGCGCTGGATAACTGGCGTTTGGATGGTTGCACTCTCTATGTGACTTTGGAACCGTGTCCCATGTGTGCCGGTGCCATTTTGAACAGCCGTGTCGGTCGCGTTGTGTATGGTTCCCCGGATACCCGTTTCGGTGGCTGCGGCACGACCATTGACGTGATTGCCAATAATGCCCTGAAAAGGGTGGTTCCCGTGACGGGCGGGGTTCTGGCAGGGGAATGTTTGGGGCTGTTAAAGCTGTTCTTTCAGCGGATGCGCCTTGAAAAGGGTGACTCTGGCGCCAAACCGCCTGTGTCGTAATTTGAAAAAATTAAATTTTACTTATGAATTTCTTTAAGCTTTTCGCCAGCTCTGCTGCGCTCATGTTTTTGTGTTCCTGTGACGGTAACGAATTTACTTTGGCTTTTAATACCCAGAACGTTCCGCCCCAGACTTATTACCTGGAATCTTCCCTGAATGCCATTTTGCCGATGGATACGGTGACTGGTACTCCCGAGGCCATGAATACACATCTGGTGGTCAAGGCTACCAATACTTTGGTGACCGCCTATGATGATGGGGCTGCCAAGTTCCAGATGAAGATTGATTCTGTGGACTACAAGTCCGACAAGCGTTCTGTGGATGAATTCCGCAGCATGGAACGTTATATGTCCACGGAACATTTCCAGTTCAAGATGGCCAAGGACGGCATTGTCAGCAATGCGGTCATCGAAGATTCCGTGATGCTCGGAACCGAAGCCCTGGATTTGATCCGCCTGTTCCTGAAGGTGCAGCCGTTGCTGCCGGGTAAGCCCGTTGCCGTTGGCGAAACCTGGGAACGTCCCATGGATATTCCGGGCAACAACAAGGCCAATACGGTGGTGTACAAGGCATTTACCCTGCAGGACCAGTATGTTCACGACGGCGTGCAGATGGCAAAGATCGGCATGAACCTGAAGTACAAGGAAGTGGCCGACTCTACTGCCGACGTTCGTATGTCCAGCAAGGGCTTTATTGTGGGTTCCGGAACGATTCTGTTTGATATGACCCACGGGGCCATTTCTTCTGTGAACCTGGAACTGACTGGCGACCTGGCAGTAAGCGACCTGGTGGCCGAAAGTGTTATTCCCGAAATGCACGTGATCCAGAAGATCAAGTTGAGGAGTGAATTTTGATTTTGATTCCTAAGCGAGTTGCGGGGGTTATTGCAGCTGCGCTGACTGCTCTTTCTGTGTGCGGTCTTGCCGTGGCTGGTGAGATGCCTTTCCCGCAGATCGAGAACGGCAAGGTTACTCTTGTGGAGGCTGACAGCCCTTACCTTCTGGAACAGGGGGTGGTGTTCTCTGCTAATGATACCTTGATGGTGGAACCGGGTGTTACCGTTTTGATGGGTGAATACGCCAAGCTGATGCTTCGCGGTTCCGTAAAGATTTCCGGTACCGACGAGAAGCCTGTGGTGTTCCGCAGTGCCGACTCTAGCGAAAGCTGGAACGGTCTACATTTTGTTTCTTCTAGCCGTCCTTTCGAAGTGAAGAACCTGGTGGTGGAGAATGCCTTCCGCAATACGGTGTTCCGCTCCAAGGGTATTTTCGAAAGTGTGCAGTTCATTAACAACTACTATGGCCTGTGGATCGACGACGTGCCCGAGGTTTTCCTGGCCCGTTGCGAATTCACCCGCAACCGTTTTGCCCTTTCTGTGCGTGCTGGTCAGGTGATGTCTGCCGAAACCAAGATTTCCAACAATGTTTACGGCCTCTATCTTGAAGCCGGTGGAAAGTTTGACGGTGATAAGAGCTTGATCAATAACAATCTTGAAGCCGATGTCCGCAGCGAAGTGGAAGAAATGGCTGGCAAGGGCAAGCGCGTGAACCGCAGTATTTGGCATCGTATCGAAACGGCTTTCTAGGGAGCATCTGGCGTAGTGCAGGAAAATTTCCGCAGATCAATTCGAAAGATGACGGGCAACAGTGTCCGTTTGACGGTGCGCCCTAACCGTTCCTCCATGGTGGCAACGCTGTCGCAGTCCATGATGGTCACTTGGTCCATCGTGCTGTACGAACATCTTGATGCCATGCTGAACGACCCGTCTGTGAACGTAGGAACGTCGGAATTGATTTCGTATAGCGAAACCGCTTATAAGTTGGCCGATGCCAGCTTCCCTCAGATTATCGCTGATGCAAATAAGCTTTACGATGAATTCCGCACCAAGTGGATGCAGCGTTTTTCTACTGATGAAGTGATGCGACTCCTTTTGGAAGGTGGTGACTTTTTGCATCATGACGAAGAAAAGGGTTGGTATCTGACGGTCAAGAACAGCAAACAGGATATTAATGCCTTCTATTCGGCAACCATCCATTTGCTGGTGAGCGATGCGGAACCTCTGTTTGTGCGTATGCATGGCCGCGTGATGCAACTGCAGGAAAAGTTGTGCAAGTACTGGCATAGCGAATCCGCCGTAGACGCCATGTCCAAGTTGCTGCCCAGTCTAGAAGCTTCCTTGCGCGATAAGGAAAACTCCATGGTGGTTTCGTTGCGCAGTTCCTTGAACGCCCTGGCCAAGAAGCGTTTTGCTGCGGCCTTTGCTACCAAGGGTAATACTCATTACTACAGTTCTGCCGCTTCCTGTGCCCGTAATGTAGGTCGTTACTGGAATCCCCATTACGCATACGAAAATGGCTTCCTGGCCTTTACCGATGATTTTTGTGATTATGCCCGCGGACTTACCATTCAGGTAATCGAGTGGTACCAGAGCAAGTGGGCTATGTTCCTTCGCGGATTCAACCGCGGTCAGATGAATTTGTTTGAAACCCAGGCCTCTTTTAAGGCTTAATGAAATGCAGGTAAAAAATGAAGAGTGCATTTAGTTCCATCTTATTACTCACCATTGTGGGCCTTGTCGTTTTGGTGGCAGGCGCATTGTACTTTGGCGCTCCGCTGTTTGGCTGGGTGATCATGGGCGCAATCTTTGTCGTGTTCGTGATGGAACAGCTTCTGGCTCTTAAGAAGTTGAACTTGATCGAAGCTGAAAACCTGGTGCTAGACGAATGCGAAAGCCGCGGTTCTTACAGTGTGTCTGGCGAAGGCGTTGTGGCTAACCGCATTCAGCTGGCCAACCGCCTGATGGCAAAAAGGATTCGTCTGGATTCTCCCATCGCTTTCGAAGTGCTCAACAGCAATGTGGGCATTAACGTTCCCCGTAGCGCTGGCGGTACCGTTATTCTGCTGGGCCTTATGGGAACCTTCTTCGGTTTGATGTATTCCGTGGCCACAGCCGGTGGTGCCATCGACAATTCTACCACCCAGGGAACTTTGGATACTATCCAGCTTTTGTTCCAGGGTATGAAGGGTATTTTCGGTACTAGCCTTTGTGGTTTGTTTGCCGCCTTGATTTTGAATACTAGCCGCTCCCTGTTGCTCAATGCCCGCGATTCCTTTATGTCCCGCCTGGATACCATGACTTTGAATCTTCAGGGCGAAACCGGTGACGAACTGGAACAGAACAAGAATGAACTGGAACGTCTGTTTGACGCTGTGGAAAAGAATCTGGCCAAGGTGACTTCTGCTGTGCAGGATGGCCTGGGTGGTATTGTGGCTAAGGTGGGCGAGGAACTGACCGCCGCCACCACCATGATGAACCAGAATGTTTCTGATTCCGTGGCCAAGGTTTCTGCTAACGTGAACGCCTCTGTAGAAAAGGTTTCTGCAGAAATGTCTGCTTCCGTGAAGACTTTGAATGAATCTCTGGCTTCTGCCATGAGCGGCATGAACGAATCCGTCAAGGATCTGGGTAGCTCTGTTAGCGCTTCTATTTCTACTGCATTTGCTCCCATGGAAAACAGCGTGAAGGCTCTGTCTGCTTCTGTGGAATCTATTCCGTCTAAGCTTGAAGATCAGCTGAACGGCCTTTCTTCTGCACTGGATTCTGGTCTTGGCGATATTGCCAGCGGCGTGAAGGCTGGCCTTAACAGTGTGGCTGACGATGTGAAGTCTGCCCTGAGCGATGTTTCTGGCAGCGTTTATGATGGCCTTTATAAGGTTAGCGAATCTGCCCAGAGTTCTCTGGCCGATACTTCCAACAGCATTGCAGATTCCATTTCTGAACAGGTCAAGCAGTCCAACGAACAGTGGAATGAATTCATGCAGCGCCTGGAAGAACGTACCAATGCCAATGTGGATGCCCAGCGCGATGGTCTTGAAACTCTCAAGAACGTTGCCCTTCAGGTGGCCGAAAAGGCTCAGGCAGGTTCCGCAGAACTTTCCGCTTCTGTTTCCGAAAAGCTGGCTGGCCTCTCTAGCGATATCCTGGGCGCCTTCCAGAAACTTTCCGAAACTTCTGCAACTCTGCTCGAAGCCCAGAAGGCTCTTACCGTCAGCATCGACGAACGCGTTGTCAAGGAAAAGGAAGCAACCGACGCTCTTGGCGGCAACATCGTAGAAACGGCAGAACTCATGCGCGTCAACCAGTCTGAACTGAGCGCCAACCTTGAAATGCTCCGCGCTGGTCTTGAAACCATTCTTGAAAAGCTCAGCGGCGATACTGCAGAACGCGACGAAGAAGAAAACTTCATCGAACATCTGAATCAGTCTCTGGAAGCCTTCCACGAACGTGCCAGCGAAGTGCTTATGGAAAATGCGGTCAAAACTCAGGAAATCCTGTTGGAAGTTCTGGAACAGACTCAGCGTCCGGGCTCTTACTCTGTTGCATCCGCCTCTTCCGAAGAGAACAAGGTCGAGGAATAATCTATGCGTTTCAAGCGAGACGAAAACAGCAATCCCTGGATGGCCTACACGGACTTGGGCGTTGCCCTGGTGTCGTTGTTCATCTTGGCTTTTGTGGCCATGGCGACCCTCAAGGAACAGAAGGCCGAAGACCTTACCCGTACCGAAGAGGAAGTGCTGAGCTGTCAGGAAGAAATGCGCAAGATTGCCGCTGAACGTAACGCCCTTCTTTCCAAGAGTTTGCAGACCTCTATCGAGGCTGGCCTTATTGCCCTGGAAGGGGGTAAGATCCAGATTCAGGCATCCTTCCTTTTCCCGGTGAATGGTGCCGACCTGACCAACGAAGGTGTGGGCGTGATTAAGGGAATCAGCAAGGGCCTTCTTGACGCACTGGATTCTACGGATGTAATCATGGTTAGCGGTTTTACTGATGACATTCCCATCAAATCCAATACTTATACCAACTGGAATCTTTCTACGGAACGTGCAGTGAATGTGGTGAAGACCTTGATTGCCCAGGGATTCCCCCCCGATCGTCTTTTTGCCGCAGGCTTTGGCGAACACCAGCCCAAGTATCCTAACGATACCGAAGAACATCGCCGACTGAACCGCCGCGTAGAAATTGGCGTGACCCCGCTCCAGATGATGGATAAGAAGCAGTAAGGCTTGATACTGAAGGATTTTTATGCAGGACCGTTTGGAATCTTTACGACAGAGTGTAGATGCTATCCGCAAGACCGGAAAGCTGCCGCATTGGCGTATGGTTTATGCCGACAACCTGCTGAATCGTGCCGGTGAGTATATCGCCGTTGACCGTCTGCCCGAAGCAGGCATGGTGGCCGAAAAGCTGGACCGCTGGATTGCGACCCATACGCCCAAGGTGGAGACCGACAACCGATTTGCCGAAAGCCCCTTGCTCATCTGGAATGAATCTCTGCTGTCCCAGATTTCCGAAAGAATCAAGCAGACTCTTTCTTCTAAGCGCCAGTTGATTCCCGCAACGGAACGTGACGCCACCTTGCGCCGCCTGACTCAGGTTGAAGCCTGGATCAAGGCTGGGGAATTCCTGCTGGCTCACGATGAACTGCTGGCCCTCCGTGCCGCCCTGATTTCCCGTTTGCGCCGAAGCTATCGTGCCCGCATCGTGGCCAAGTCCGCCTATCAGGGGAATGTTTCCATTCCTACGGGCAGCCTGGTTGGTCCTTACAATGCCCGTCATACTTTGGAAGAAACCTTCCATGTGGTGGGCGAACGCGACCCCATCTGGGTAGAAGACTTCCTGGAAATCTATAACGACCTCTTCCGCATCGTGGAACGCCTGGTTCCGCAGGATAAGAAGTAGTCTTCTAAAAAACAAGCTTTATAAAAATGAACCGTGGCTTTTGGGTCACGGTTTCTTTGTATGAATTTATAAAACAGGCGATGTATACAAACTTATTCTATTTTTGTTTCGCGGTATGTAGGATTGTTTAAATAAACTATCTTTGGGCTCCACTAAAGGAGAACATAGAAATGAAACATTCTAATTTTTTAGCCGCATTGCTTGCGGTACTTTTTTTTGTTGCGGAAACTTTAGCTGCGACTTCTGAAAGCAATTCATTTTTCAATAAACTTCCCAAAATCGAAAGAAAGGGACCGGCTGCGTGGGCGAACATAAAGGCAAACCAAGGCAATGGTCCCCAATTTATGCGAAAGCCTTCGCCCCTGGGCTATACTGCCGGAACCAATAAATTTCCGGTGGTTCTGGTGTATGACAATTCCGAGCACCGATCAGACCTCTCGGACTTTGATGACATGCTGAATGAGGTCGGTTATTCCAGGAATAATTATCTTGGTTCTATCCGTGACTATTTTATCGATCAGTCTGTGGGAAAGTTTGTGCCTGAGTTTGATGTGTATACAGCGAAGCTGGACGAGGAATTCAGCTTCTATGTTGGTTTTGGCTTAGATAGCTTGGTTAAAGAAGTCGCCGCCAAGTTGAAGGAAAATGCAGCCTTTAATGCAGCAAAATATGATGCTGATGGTGATGGCGAGGTTGATAACCTTTCTGTTGTTTTTGCAGGAACCTTGGGAAAAGAGGATGAAAAACGCGCACAGTCCTACATGAGCTACCTTGGGAGCGTAGATGCAGGAAATGGAAAAAAGTTCAATACCCACATCATAATTTGGGGCAATGGTGCTGTATTTTCTCCTTTTGTTCATGAGTTTGGCCATGCTTTAGGATTGTATGACCTTTATAGCACAAATGGCGTGGATTTAAATTGGGTAAAAACATGGGGTGTTCAAGCTCCTGGCGTACACGGCTGGGGCGTGATGACTTTGGGAGTCCACAGCGGCAACGGATATGTAGCTCCTGGTTATAATGCCTTTGAAAAGAATTTTTTGGGATGGCTGGACTTTGATACCTTGGATTTGAAGGCCGATGTCATTACCATTGAACCTCTGGAAATTTCTAATAAGGCCTATATGATTCCCGTCCCGAATAATCCCGATGAATGGTTTATTCTTGAAAATCGACAGAAAAATAAGTGGGATTTTGTATTGCCCAGTCATGGTTTGCTGATCTGGCATGTTGATTATGATGAATATGTCTGGAATAGCTCTTTAAATGACGATGCGTTCCATCAATACGTAGATTTGGTGGAGGCCGGATCGAAGATGGTTCCCAATTTTAATGACGGCGGGAATCAAGAATATCTTGTCGATGATCCGTTCCCTGGTTCAGAAAACGTGACTGAATTTTATGGCTTTAAATCCTGGTCTGGACTTGATCTTGGAATCAACCTTTATGGCATTATGGAAGAAAACAAGAATATTTGCTTTACTACCAAGAAGGGTGTAAAGGTGACGACTTGTGATGTGAAAAAAGACGCTTTCAAAATTTATGGTTCCTTGCAGCAGACCGTTGAAGAGGACGCCTCTATTGAACCTATAACCATTAGCGGCGTAAAAAGCTACGTTCGTAATTCCTGGATGATTTATTTCTTGAACATAGACTATAATGAATCAGAAGAAACCTTGACCATTACATCTACCGTCCCGAAATACACAAATCCTGTTGTTTATAAAGAAAGCTTCACGATTAACGGGGAAGTGTATGAAGTTTCCTTGGATGTGAAAAAATCAAATCGTGTGTTGACAAGACCCAGTATTGTTGTAGATGAATTTTCAACCAATGAGGATGTTACAGCCTTGTCGGCAATTACGACGTTTAATGTTGAACTCCGTTTGCAAAACGATAACCTTCAGGTATTCGCTTCGGGGGATTCTCGCAAGAATGTCGCTATCTTTGACATGCAGGGAAATAAGGTTTATGGGGCAGATTTCAACGGAACGTCCTATGGCGTAAACCTGGCTTCTTTCAAGAATAAGGTTCTCTTGGTCCGTGTTACGGAAAATGGAATCCTGTTGAAGCAGAACCGCATTACTGTGAAATAATTTAAGATAAATTTCTATCAAAAAAAGGCCGCAATCAAATTGCGGTCTTTTTAATGCTCTGTAGATTTCAGGAACGAATCTTACTTCTTAAACTTTTTAAGAAGAGTTTCGGCCTTTGCGAACTGCTGCTTCACGGACTTGGGACCGGTACCGCCTTCGATGTTACGGCGGCTAACGCTGTATTCGAAAGTCAGGGTCTTCTTCATCTTCTGCACATTGGGAACGCCGGCGGCTGCCCAAGCTTCGTCGGACAGGTCGGTGAATTCCCTACCGCTGCGAGCGGCTTCGCCAACCAGGCTACCCACAACGTGATGAGCGTCGCGGAAGGGAACGCCTGCTTCCACCAGAAGGTCTGCCAGGTCAGTTGCCAACAGGGCCGGCAACATCTTTGCTTCCATCTTGTCGAAGTTGAAACGTGCGGATTCCAGAGCTTCCTTCATGACGCGGAGGATGACCTTCACGTTGTGGACGCTGTCAAATACCGGTTCCTTGTCTTCTTGCAAGTCGCGGCTGTAGGAAAGGGGAGCGCCCTTCACCAGAGTGTACATGGCGCTGAAGTTACCCAGCATACGGCCAGACTTACCGCGGATCAGTTCCATGGAGTCGGGGTTCTTCTTCTGGGGCATCATGGAGGAACCGCTGCTGAATGCGTCGTGCAAGGTGAGGAATCCGAATTCGCTGGTGCTCCAGTTCACGAAATCTTCGGCGTAACGGCTCATGGTGTTGGCGGTGATGGCGAGGTCTGCGTTGAATTCCAGCATCATGTCGCGGTGGCTTACGGCGTCGATGGAGTTGGGGCTCACATCCTTGAAGCCAAGTTCCTTTGCAACCAGGGCGCGCTGGTAGGGGAATGCTGAACCTGCCATGGCGCCGCTACCCAGGGGCAGCTGGGAGTGCAGTTCCAGGAAGTTATCCAAGCGCTTCACGTCGCGGGAAACGGCGAAGAACATGCTCATGAGGTAATGGCTGAAGTAGATGGGCTGTGCCTGCTGCAGGTGGGTGTAGCCCGGCATCAGCTTGCCGAAGTACTTCTTGGAAAGGTCGAGGACCACTTCCATCAATTCCACTTCCAAAGCGCGGATTTCTGCAGCGCGGTGACGCATGTAAAGCTTGAAGTCGGTGCAGACCTGGTCATTACGGCTACGGCCAGTATGGATCTTCTTGCCCAGAGCGCCGATACGTTCGGTAAGCACGCGTTCCACTGCCATGTGGATGTCTTCGTCGGAAGGCTGCCACAGGTTCTTGCCTGCATGATAGTCATCGAGAATGGTCTTGAGGCCGTCGCAAATTTTCTTGTATTCAGCCTTGGTCAGCACACCGGATTCTACCAGACCCTTGCCGTGACCGATGCTGCCTTCGATATCTTCTTCAATCAGTTCGGAGTCGAAGTGGAGGCTGAAGGAGAGGTCAACCATGGACTGTGCCATGCCGCTAGCGAAACGGCCGGTCCACATGTTGGTCTGGGTGCCGGACTTGCCAGAGGTTTTCTTTTCTGCCTTGGGGGCCTTAACGGTCTTTGTATTCTTTGACATATAACGTCTCTCTTTGAATTATTCTTCGTCTAAAAAGTCGCTGTCGTCTTCTGCGTCAACAGGCTCTATGTTTGCGATGTTACTTTTTGCGGTTTGTTCCATGCAGAAAGCTAAGCTAACGGAATTTTTGGGATCCAGCATACATACGGACTTGATTTCAATGTCCTTGTTGTACTTAGTCTTGGCTACAACCGTGCCGTTGATGGAAAACTTGAAATTTCCGTGTTTCATTCCCTTCTTGCAGGTTCCGATGGCATCTACGGTTTGACCAAAATCATCCACAAAATGCCACTGGGCATTTCGCATGTGGAGGCCCGAGCAGTTAAAAGGAGTGTTCATCTGTTCTGAAGTTTGGAACTTTTGGAATTTACCGCCACCACATGAGGTGAGCATGAGAACTGACGTTCCCAAAACAAGAAATGCGACTGTTTTTTTCATAATACCAAAGTTAGACATTTGAAAGTTCCTGTTCAAGCGCCATCTTCATTTTTTCGGTGAGTTTAATGGCACTCTTCGTCATAGGTACACCTTTGTATGGTGCCACAGATATCTGGGGTAGAACTTTAAGGTTGTACTGGTAGCGTTCCGTGGGGTGGTACTGCAAAAGTTTATCACACTTCCGGAGTCCAATCTTTTCGTTTCCGCCGAAAAATATGGGTACGACATCGTTTTCGGAGTATAGGGCGAAACGTGCGGCTCCCTTCTTGAATTCCCAGGGTTGACCTGGCCTAGAACGGGTTCCTTCGGGGAAGATGATCAGGTTATTGCCTTCCTCCATGGATTGCCTTGCCCGTTCCATCTGTTCGTCAAAAGGAATTGTGTTTGGAATGTAAAGGTTGCGTACGATCAAGGAGATGAACTTGTTTTCGATGAGTGAACCCTTGACAATACAGTCTGCGTTGGGTATCAGCGAAAATAATATGACCACATCCAGTAGGGATGGGTGGTTGGCGATAACCACCTTGGACTTGATA
This sequence comes from Fibrobacter sp. UWH1, assembly GCF_002210365.1. Lineage (NCBI taxonomy): Bacteria > Pseudomonadati > Fibrobacterota > Fibrobacteria > Fibrobacterales > Fibrobacteraceae > Fibrobacter > Fibrobacter sp. UWH1. The sequence continues at coordinate 23,812 of NZ_MWQG01000007.1, read as the reverse complement.
TTCGAAAGTTGTTCCTTGTTTTCGACGTTTACGCTGATGCACCGAATGGTCTTCATGACGTTTACGAAAACTTTGAAATACCAATGGTTGAAACGTCGGGCAATGGCCTTAAACTTTTTTTCGGAGAATCCGGCCAAGACATGCATAATGGGGAAAAGCCCAAGGGCCAATCCTAGACTGCATAAACCAAAAAATGCAAAACTGAAAAGTTTTACTGCAATTCGGTAGATGTAGATAATCTTCTGCATAGAGTCTAGAATACGGGTTGCTTCTGCATTTCTAGGGCGCTCAGGAAAGCGATGGCCTGTTCTGCCGCGGTGTCAAAATTCCCCTGAAGCATCTTGAGGTACTCCAACTGAGAATTCAGGTTGATTCCCTTGTAGGCCTTGTCGGCCTTAGCCTCGTCGGTGGTGAGTCGGAGGGCGAGACCGCAAACGGCATTGGGGTAGGGGACTCCTGCCACGGGTGCGTAAGTTTCGGGAATTAGTTCGTCTGCAAAGATGAAGGTTCGTTCCGTAGCGTCGTCGCAATTTTGCAAGGCGGCGAGGCAATCCGTGAGGCCCGAGGTAAAGGATTCCTTTCCCGAGAAGACGGCTGAGTAGCCTGCGGTGTTGTTTTCGAGAATGGTTGCGTTTGCGACAGAGGCGTTAAATACCGAAAGGCTAAAATGGGCCGGAGAAACCGCGCCCGTATCAATTAGCGCCTGGGATATTTTGAGCTGCTGGGTGATTTCGCCAAACTGAGAGGCGAACGTCACCTTGCAAGGAGGCAACTTGTTGCCTTCGCTATCCTTGGATACCATATCGCTTACGAGAACGACCATGCGGGAAACATAGGTCAGGCGACGGCGGGTAAGCATCGGGACGAAAGATACGTCAGGCTTGGGTTGGGCGTCGTTGGGAATGAAACTTGCCAGTCGCTGGATATAAACGTTCTTTGTCATAAGATTCCTTACAAAAAGAGCGTCTTACTTGATACGGAAACGAAGAAGGGAATAAGCATTGGGGCCCACATTGTGGTGAGCTTCCTTCAGCTCGAAACCTGCTACTTCGATTGCCTTTTTCAGTTCTTCGTAACGGTACATTTTGCTGTTGCCGTTGGCGATGCAGGTGAAGTACAGTGATGTCGCCTGAAGGGAATATGCTGCTGCTTCGAATCGCTGCTTGTCCCAAAGGGGTTCCAGAACGTAGACGTCTGTATCGGGGGCTGCAGCCTTACGGATCTTTGTCAAAATCTTGGTGATTTCTTCCAGAGAGAAACAGTCCAGGAATTGGCTCATCCATACCGCATTGGCTCCGGTGGGGAAAGCGGTGGTTTCGTCCAGCACATTGCAGGGGAGCGTATTGATGCGTTCGGCAAAACCCGCTGCGGCAGCATTCTTTTCGGCAACGGCGGTCTGGCCCGGAAGATCGATAATGGAAACTTTTACGTCTGCGTTGTATTTGCAGCAGGAAATGGCCCACTTGGCAGTATTGCCTCCGATGTCAAAGAGACGTCCAACGGGCTTCTCGAAAACGATGGGCAGGGCTTCGGGGAAGGCCAAATCAGAGTAGAAATGGTCAAAGCCGAACCAGCTCTTCTTTTCTTGTTCGGTCAGCTGGGAAAGACCTTCGTAAACAGTTTTCCACGGTCCCAGGTGGGGGAGTCCTGCGGGCTTGCCTTTCAGGATGGATTCTTCCAGATTTTCGGCACCGCGGTAGCAGATGTCCTGGGAAAAGTCCATGTTTACCTGGGTCATTTCATCTTTCATGAGGAAAAAGCCGATCTTGCCTAGGGTAAGGCGCAGGTCATCGTCGTCAGAATCCTTGTGGACCTTGATAGCTCCCATGCCAAGTCCCATTTCTACCAGTACGCCGATTCCATAGAGAGAAATGTTCAACTTCTGGGATAGTTCGGAAATCTTGATTCCCTTTTTGCGGGCGTTGCTAATTTCATCCAGGATTCCCAGGTTGCGCAGGGCGCGGGCGGCCTGGAAACTAAGGGGGGCAAACGCAATCTTCTGAGCTTCGAACTTGGCGTTTACAGCGTCAATATTGTCGTTAATATAAAAGTCAAACATGTTCCACTCTCCGAAACCTTTTTAGAGGGGTGTAAAGCAGTTTCAAATATAATTTTTTCTATATTGCCTGATCGTATTTTTGTAACTCTTGACTCGGTTGTCATGTATATAAACATTTGGAGGTCTCATGTCTGATCTGAACACCCGCATTAAGGAAGTGCTGATCGAATCACTGGAACTGGAAGATATCACTCCGGCCGACATTGTTGATGCGGCTCCCATTTTTGGTAAAAACGAAAAGGGTGAAGGTCTCGGTCTTGATTCCATCGACGCTCTGGAATTGGGTATTGCCATCAAGGAAAATTTTGGCGTGACCTTCACTGTGGCTAACGAAGAAACCAAGAAGCATTTCGCCTCTGTGGATGCTCTTGCCGCATACATTTCCAAGCACACTGACGCATAAGGGCTTAAAGGTACACAAATGGAAAAACAGGAAATTTTTGATAAGATCAAGACCGCCCTCATCGAAGAATTCGAAATGGATGAGGCCAAGCTTACGCCCGAGGCTCGTCTTTACGAAGACCTGGAACTGGATAGCATCGATGCTGTGGACCTGATTGTGAAGTTGAAGTCCTTCCTTCCTCGCAATATCGATCCCGAAGTGTTCAAGACCGTGCGTACCCTTCAGGATGTGGTGGATGCCATCTACAACCTGATCCAGACTGCGGAATCCAAATAATGAAATCTATAGCGGGAAAGGTCTTCTTTACCGCAATCTCTGTTCTGTACCCAGTACTCGTCTTTTGCGGGATGGAGTTCTGGGGACTTTCTCCTAGGCGCTTGAGCATTTTGCTCTTGGCGCTTGCCTTTTATCAGTTCCTCAATTTTACCCGCAACCGTGGGGCAGGGGAACTCGGCCGCGCGAATTCCATAAAGGCAGCGGTTCTCGTTGTGCTGATCCTAGTCTGTGGGGTAGTCTCCTTTTTTGCAGACAACATTTTGTTCCTGAAGTTCTACCCCGTGTTGGTGAACTTGAGCTTGCTCGCCTTTTTTGGCTTTACCCTATGGAAAAAGCCTAGTTTCGTATTCCGCATGGCCAACCTGGGCGATAAGACTATCAAGACTTCGCCAAGCAGGAATTATGTGGAACGGTACTGCGACAGGGTGACTTTTGCCTGGTGCATCTTCTTTGTGGCGAACGCCTGTGTGTCTGCAACCACCGTGTTCGTTGGTTCTGACCGTTTGTGGTCCTTGTACAACGGGCTTTTTTCCTACATTTTAATCGGTGTATTTTTTGCCGTTGAATTTTTGATCCGAAAGATTATGCAGAGTAAATTGCAATCCTATGTTCCTGTTTGCGACTTGGAATTGAATTCCCGCCCCGAAGGGGCTGTTGTCAGTTTTGATGGTGAAAGCGTAAAGACATGGTCTGACTTTACAAGTGACGTTTCCAAGGTTCGTTCCTTCTTGGAATCCCGGGATAATTGCCCCTGGATTTTGCATTGCGAAGACTCCTATTTCTTTGTGGTGGCCCTGCTTGCCATGTTGCAGAGTGGCCGTAAGGCTCTCGTGACTGCCAATCGCCAGGATGCCTTCATCAAGGAAATCAAGAAGCCTGAATATGGGTTTATTACCGACGAACCGTTTGGTACGGCGGCCGATGGGGCTTCCCTGATTCAGGATATCCTGAAGGGCGAAACTTCCGATACCGCAAACCTGAAATTTGGGAAGTTTGATAAGTCCAAGGCCGAAATGGTCATGTACACTTCAGGCACCACTGGCGAACCTAAGGCCGTATTCAAGCTGTTCCTGCAATTTGAGAACGAACTGTTTGAACTGGTGAAGGTCTTTGGTAATGACTGGGTAGACCACAAGGTCTATAGTACGGTCAACCATCATCATATTTATGGTTTGCTGTTCTCGGTACTTTTGCCTATCGCCACAGGACTGCCTTTCCGTAGACGCCGAATCGACTTCCCTCAGGAACTTGCCGGCCTCGTAAATGAAAAGGCTGTCATTGCATCAAGCCCTGCATACTTGAAACGCCTGGCCGCCGATAGCGACAAGCCTTTCGATTTTAAGTGCGCTCCCATCATTTATTCTTCCGGTGGTCCCTTGCCTAAGGAAGTTGCCGAAAGGGCTTGCGAACTGACTGGCTACTGGACCATGGAAATCTATGGCAGTACAGAAACAGGTGGCATTGCCTATCGACAGTCTAAGAATGGCCCTGTGTGGACACCCTTTGAAGTCTGCAAGATGAGTCTGGGCGAAAATGATTGTCTGAACATCAAGTCCAGCTACATCCTGGAACCGGATGGTTTTACCACAGGCGATCTGGTAGATATTTACGATGACGGTCGATTCCTCTTGAAGGGACGTTCCGATTCTATCGTAAAGATTGAAGAAAAGCGAATCTCCCTGCCCGAAGTCGAAAACCGCTTGAAGCAGACGGGGCTGGTGCAGGATGTGCGTGTGGTTCCCATGGTGGGCAAGCGTCAGTACTTGGCTGCAGCCATTGTGCTGAATGCCGAAGGCCGTGAAAAGTTTGCGGGCTCCACCAAACTTCAGATGAATAATTTCTTCCACGATTACCTGGTCAAGTTCATCGAAAATACGGTGTCTCCCAAGAAGTGGCGCTATCTAGAAGAATTGCCTCAGAATACCGAAGGCAAGATCCGCATGCGTGATGTGCAGGCGCTCTTTGGTTTAGCTGAAAGTCCCAATTTCAGAATTTTGAAATTCCGTCGGGAGACGGGCGTGCTGACCGCCAAGCTGATTTTCCCTGCGACAAGTGATTATTACGACGGACATTTCCCGGAGTTCAAGTTGCTTCCCGCCGTGGTGCAGGTTGACATGGTTCTTAAGTTGGCCCGTAATTTCCTGGATGTTCCCAAGGAACTTTCAAAGATTCATCGAACGAAATTTGCAAATCCCATTTTCCCGGATACGCCGGTGAATGTGAAAATTTCCTATGATGAGGAAGCAGGAAAGGTTTCCTTTAACTATACCGATGAATTGGGCGAAAAGACCTTGTCAAATGGCTCCTTCACTATGAATGTAGGTGGCTTGAATGGCTAGTTTGACTGATATTAAGATTTGTGCGGTCGTTCCTGTATACCGTCATGAGGCGGCGTCCCGTCATGTGGTGGATGTGCTGGCTTCTTATGGCATACCGGTTGTTCTTGTGGACGATGGTAATGCGCCCGAAGGGCATCAGATTCTGGAACAGATTGCTAGTGAAGTTCCCAATACCATTCTTGTGACCCACGCCGTAAATGGTGGCAAGGGCAAGGCTGTCTGTTCTGGCCTTGAAGCTGCTGTAAAGGCTGGCTTTACCCACGCGTTGCAGGTGGATGCGGATGGTCAGCATGACATGGGCAAGATTCCCTTCTTTGTGAAGGCCGCGCAAAAGCATCCTGACGATCTGATTGGCGGCTTCCCCCAGTATGACGAAACCGTTCCCAAGGCTCGCGAGCAGGGGCGCAAGATTACCAACTTCTGGGTGTCCATTGAAACCATGTCCAGGGAAATTCCTGATTCCATGTGCGGTTTCAGAGTTTATCCGCTGGCTAGTGTCTGGCCCGTAGCAAAGAAAATTCGCAATTACCGAATGGGCTTCGATATTGAGATTCTAGTGAAACTTTCCTGGAAGGGCCTTAAGATGCGCTTCTATCCCATCAAGGTTAGCTATCCCGAAGACGGTGTTTCCAACTTCCGTGTTTTTCACGACAATGTCGCCATATCTGCAACGCACACTAAGCTGTGCTGCGGCATGTTCCTTCGCAGTCCCATGATTCTTGCTCGCAGACTTTTTAAGAAGAAGTAGATTTTTTCAAAGGCATTTTATGGAAAACGAAAAGGTAAGATCGGAGCATTGGTCCGAAGTGAAAGAAGTTGGAGGTAGCCTCTGGCACTTCCGCTTTATGCTTTGGATTGTGTGCCATTTGCCTTTGTTCCTCGTAGAAGTCTGCACGGCGATTATTTGTTTTTTCTTTTGGATTGGGGCCAAGCCGGTACGAGCCCGCTCACGGATTTATCTGGAACATTTGGCTCGCGTTCAAAAAAGACGTCCTGATTTTCTTGGGCCCTATAAACACATTTTGTCCTTCGCCCTTTCCATGATGGAAAAGCTACTTGGCTGGAAAGGGGCCATCAAACTGAACAACATCGAAACACAAGACGATGATTTGAATGCCTTGGTGGATCAGCTGAATCGTGGGGAAGGGGCGTTCCTCCTTTGCTCTCATCTAGGCAATATGGAAATGCTCCGTTCGCTTACGGGTTACGATGAATATCATACCCAGAAGGATTTTGAAGTTTTCCCTGTCGTTGATTTCTCGGGTACCTCAAAGTTTAACGCACTTCTTCGAGAGTTAAATCCCGATCTTATGGATCATGTGGTTGATGCCAATAATATCGGCGTCGATACCGCCGTCTGGATGAAGGATCAGATTGCTGCCGGTAATCTGGTGGTGATTGCCGGGGACCGAACCTCTGCCAATTCCCGCGACCGCAAACTGGAAACGGAATTTCTTGGCGAAAAGGCGAACTTCCCGGAAGGCTCCTTCTCTCTGGCTGGAATTCTGAACGCCCCGATTTATTTTATGTTCGCAATCCGCAAGAAGGATTTCGATATTAAATCCACTTATGAGATGCATGTGATTCGAGCCAAGACTTCATTGGAATGTTCCCGTAAGGAACGCCCTGAACGTCTGAAGTTGTTGCTGCGGGAATACACATCGATTTTGGAAAAACTCTGTTTGAAACATCCATACCAGTGGTATAACTTTTACAACTTCTGGGAAGATTGATCCGCAGACAGAAAAATTTTTGATGATTGAGGAATGATTATGGAAACTGTAGTTGTTGGTAGCAGAAAACTGACCGTCGAAGATGTGGTGGCCATTGCCAAAAAGCAAGTCAATGTTGAACTGGATAGTTCCGAAGCCTTCCAGAGAATGATTGATGCCGGCGCAGAATTCCTGGATAAGGCTCTGGCTGAACATGGTGGCATCTATGGCGTAACGACTGGTTACGGTGATTCCTGTACTCAGGTCCTGCCTCCGGAACATTACTACCAGCTTCCCATTAACCTGACTCGTTTTCATGGTTGTGGTATGGGAAACTATTTTGATCCTGAAACCACCCGCGCCATCATGGTGGTGCGTATGAATACCTTGGCACAGGGTTATTCCGGTGTCAGCTATGCTCTCCTCAAGATCATGATGACCTTCCTGCAGAACGACATTCTTCCTCTGATTCCTCAGGAAGGTTCCGTGGGCGCCAGCGGCGATTTGACTCCGCTGTCTTATTTGGCCGGTGCTGTAATCGGGGAACGTAAGGTGCTGTACAAGGGCGAAGTTCGTGAATCTCTAGACGTGATGAATGAACTGGGTATTACCCCTCACAAGTTCCGTCCCAAGGAAGCAATCGCCATTATGAATGGTACCGCCGCCATGAACGCCGTGGCCTGCATGGCATTCTCTCGTGCCCAGTATCTGTCTGACCTGGCTTGTCGAATTACTGCCTTGATTACTGTTGCCATGAAGGGCAATGCCTACCATTTCTACAAGCGCCTCTTCGAAGTTAAACCTCATCCGGGGCTGATGAAGGCCGCCAAGAAAATTCGCCATGGCTTGAATCTGGCCGAGGCCAACAATGTGGTTCCCGAAAAAATTCAGGACCCTTATTCTCTTCGCTGTGCTCCCCATATTATCGGACTTTTCTACGATTCCGAAAATTTGCTGCGCCAGTTGATTGAAGTGGAATTGAACAGCGCTAACGACAATCCCATTGTGGATCCGGTAACCCACAATATTTTCCACGGCGGTCATTTCTATGGTGGACATATCTGTCTGGCTATGGATACCTTGAAGAATATTGTGGCCAATATGGCTGATCTTCTGGATCGTCAGATGGCCATGATTGTAGACATCAAGTTCAATCGCAACTTGCCGCCGAACTTGGCTGGCTCTAAGGGTGATTACGATATTAATCACGGTTTCAAGGCTGTTCAGATTGGCGTCTCTTCCTGGACCGCAGAAGCGCTGCACCTGACAATGCCCATGAGCGTCTTTAGCCGATCTACCGAATGTCATAATCAGGATAAGGTTAGCATGGGTACAATTGCGTCCCGTGACTGTATCCGCATTCTGGAACTTTCTGAACAGGTGGCTGCTGCTGTACTGTTGGCCTCTGCCCAGGCCGTGCGCATTCGGTTTGAACGTGGCGAAATTTCCGCAGACCGCATGATCAATCTTCAGAACACCTACGATCAGGTCTTCTCTAAGTTTGCTCCCCTGGAATGTGATCGCCAGCTGGAAGGTGATCTCCGCAACACCTTGGAACTGATCCGTCAGAAATTCTACGCAGTTTAAATTAGACAGGTTAAAATGAAGAAAATTAAAGAAACCGTCGAATTTAATGTTGAATTTTACGATGTGGATTCTATGCAGGTGGCTTGGCATGGGAACTATGTGAAGTTCATGGAAGTGGCCCGTTGTGCCTTGCTTCGTAAAATCGGTTATGATTACAGGGATATGACCCGCAGCGGTTACCTTTGGCCTGTGGTGGATCTGCATGTGAAGTACATTCGCCCTATGGTATTTATGCAGAGAATCCGTTGCGAAGTAACCTTGACTGAATACGAAGTCTGTATGAAGCTGGCTTACAAGTTTATGGATGCCGAAACGGGTGCCGTGCTGACAAAGGCTGAAAGTACCCAGATGGCCGTGGATATGAATACGAAGGAATCCCTCTGGACTTGCCCGGCCTGCTTCGTTGATCGGGTGAGAACTGCATTGGATAAGGAAGACTGATGAAATTCCTGGACAAGTTTGCCTATTCCGTTTTTTGTTTGATGGTTTCCGCGACTTTTGCTTTGGGCGCAGTCTTTGATCATCCTGTAAATGACGGATCCCGCAAGCAATTAACTGCGGCCCTTGAACAGATGACTTCCCATGGAATTGTCTATGGAAACTTCAAACAGACGAAGTCCATCAAGAAGCTGAACCGCGATTTCGTTTCTACGGGGAACTTCATGATTTCCAGCAAGTATGGAATTTCGTGGAACACCCTGAAACCTTTTGCCTCCTTGATGATGGTGACTCAGAGCGGAATTTTCCAGCAGGCGGGAAAGGGCCCTATCAAGAAAATTTCTTCCCAGGAAAATCCGGTCTTTGCCGAATTTTCTAGGACGATACAAGCGGTCTTTTCTGGCAACTGTCAGGAGCTAGAGAAAAATTTCTCGGTGTATTTTGAGAAAGCAGGAAAGAACGTGGTGATTGGCCTCGTGCCTCGCGAACCAGCTGTTCGTAAGGTTATCGAGAGCATTGTTCTTGAAGGCTCCTCAAGTCTTGACAAGATGAGCATTTCCGACGGGGAAGGCAACCCTGTTGTGTATGAACTTTCTGACCAGAAGCAGATGAGTGAATCCCAGATGGATTCGCTAATTTCTGCAGAAGAAAACGTTCCGGTCAGGATCTATAAAACTCTTAGAGATAATCCGTAACTTGGTGATTCTATGGGTTTGAATAAGAAAATCGGTGTCTCAATTTGGGTTGTGCTTCACGCCCTTCTTTTGATTATCGGTATTTCTGTTCCCTGGAATGTGGAGTCCGATCTTTATTCGGTGTTGCCGGATTCCGATGAATTGCATCATGTAAGTGCAGCCGAAAAAGTCTTGAGCGCTCGCAGTATACGGAATATTTCGGTACTGGTGGGGCACGAGAATTTTTCTATTGCCAAGGCTTCCGCTGAAGCGCTGTTCGCGTCCTTTGAAAAAGATGAATCTTTTGATGAAATCCGTCTGCATGTAGATGAAAATGCCATGCAGGAAAACAGAGATTTTCTATTTGAAAATCGCTATGTGTTGCAGGGATCTCCTGTACGTGAAATGTTGAAGTCCGGGGATGTAGAAACCTTGAAGAACGAAGCTCTTCAGAAAGTTTATGGTGCATTCTCCCTGGCCGACTTGAATCGTCTTGAACAGGATCCGCTTTTACTTGGGGAACAGAGCTTTGAATATTTCACCCTGAATTCGCCATTGATGGGCGGCAAGTTTACCTTGAAGGAAGGGGTGCTTACCGCAACGGATTCCGCAAACGGTTTATTGGAAAGTCCTGTTAATTACGTCATGTGGAGTGCCGTCCTATCAGAAAAAACACCGTCCATGGCTTCAAAGGGACATGTTCTCTCTCGATTGGACAAAGCCTTGGATTCCCTGCAGCAGGTTTACCCTGGGCTGAAGGTAGCCAAGTCTGGCGTACCTTTCCATAGTTATGAAAGTTCTGGCAACGCCCAGTCCGAAATTGCCTGGATTTCTGGAATTTCCATGGCCTTGATCATTTTGCTTCTTCTGCTAGCCTTTAAAACCGTGTTCCCCCTTGTGGCTACTGTTTTGTCTATTACCGTGGCCGCCGCTACGGCTTTGGCTGGAACCTGGGCTATTTTCGGATCGATTCATATTTTCACTTTTGTTTTCGGCACCAGCGTCATTGGCGTGAGCATTGATTATGCCATTCATTTCTTTACCAGCTGGAAGAATGGGGTGAAGGACGTTCGCAGGCATATCTTCAAGGGACTGCTGTTGGGATTTATGACCACGGAACTCAGCTACATTGCCCTCACATTTGCTGAATTCCCTTTGTTGCGCCAGATGGCTGTGTTTTCGCTTATCGGCCTGGCAAGTTCCTTTGCGACAATTACCTTGTTGTTCCCGGTTATTTCGCAGCCTCGCCGCCAGGGAGGTTTGCCAGCCCTCGTTCCACAAAAGGTGCTGAAGGTATACGAACGTTTTCCTGCGGGTCGCTATCTTCGTCAAATTTTAGGTGGCGTATTTGTTGTGGCGTTGCTTCCGGGACTTTACCTGCTGAATGTTCATACGGATATGCGAGCTCTCTATAGCATGAGCGATGAACTGAAGGCCGCAGAAATTTTAAACGCCCGTCTTAACAACCTTGGAATTTCAGCCAACTATTTCATTGTAGAAGGCGATTCTCCTGAAGAGGTTCTCCAGCGAGAGGAATCGCTTGCTCTGCAATTGGCGTCCGCCCAAACGGATTCCCTGTTATCCGGTTTTCTGGCCACAAGCAGCTTCTTGCCTTCGGTAAAAACGCAGAAGGAAACTTGGACTGCTGTTCAACAGCTTGCTCCATCAGTGCAGTCATTTGTGTCCGAACTGGGAATCGTCAGCGATTCAGCCTTTAAGGCGAGCCTTGCTACGGAACCCGCTTATTTAACTCCCGAAAGTCGTTTCCCCTCTTCTACCAAGAGCCTTCTGAATATGTTGTGGATTGGCGAGGTGAACGGGAAATTCTACAGTGCGGTTTTACCTTTGCACGTATCTTTAAAATTTGATGCAGCTGCACTGACTCAAGACCTACCTAAAGTTTATGCCGTGAACAAGATGGCGAATATTAACGCAACCCTGACAAAACTATCCCATGTGTCTCTGTTGCTGGTAGCTGTTGCCTATGTAATTGTATTCCTGGTTCTTGTTCTTGTATACAGAATTCGTCAGGCAGTCCGCATAATTCGCGCACCTGTTCTGGCGTGCCTCTTTTTGGCTGCTGTTTTTGGGTATGCAGGAATCGATTTCAATTTCTTTGCCATTGTCGGGGTGATTCTTACCCTTGGTATCGGTATCGATTATGCCCTATTCTTCAAGGAGGGGGGGCGTAGGAATCTGGTGACCACGTTGGCGGTTATGCTTTCGGCTTGTACCACGCTGATTTCTTTTGGCAGTCTAGCCTTTAGTAGTTTTGTGCCGGTCGCCACCTTTGGCCTAGCGACCCTTCTAGGCATTATTTGTTGCTTTATTTTGTCTCCCTTTAGCGGGGAGTGAATTTAAATTTTCTAGCTTTGCTCTCGATGGAATTCCTTACCCCGAGAGCTTTTTTTATTGCCGCAGCATGTCTATGTTGCCTGTTTTTTGGGGCATGCCATAAGGCTGTAGTAAAACCGGATTCAACAGCCCCGGTGTTTTATTCCGATGGACGTTCCGTACAATTGCTGCCTACACAGGCCATGTCTGGTTCCATAGACATGGCTCAGCGTCTAGAGGGACATTTTGCAAAACCCGATGGCGATACCAGCTCTTTTTCGGGTGACACCTGGGTTCGTGCCAATGATTCCATTCTTTCGATTCACCTGTTTGGCGGTTTTGGTACGACCATTGCAGAATTGACCTATACCAAGGATTCTGTATCCCTGTCCAGTTCCTTCATCGATGGCGAAAAGATGAAGGCTGAATACGTGCTGGCGGATTTCCAGGTTTGTTTTTATCCTTTTGACGCTCTCAAGAATAATTTTGAAAAGGCTGGTTTTGAATTCCGTGAGAAGGTGGAGGGGGCTGACTTTGAACGGACCCTTCTTGAAGACGGGAATACAATCCTTCTTGTCAAAAAGTCTGGTTCCGAAATTGAACTTGTGAACGAGCTGCGAAAATACCGTTACCATATTACCCTTAGCGAAAACTGATGAAGCGTCCTTTATACATTAATGACTTTGCCTTCCACTGCATTCTTGGCGGTGGTAACATGGCCAATCACCATGAAGTTCTTGAAAAATTGAATAATGCGGAACGCGGTGAATTTACCATGTACGATGTGGCAGGCGTTATGCGGCCGGCTGCATCGATTGATCCGAATACCTTGCCTCCTGTAGCTGACAAGTGGTTCGATAATCGCGTGAACCGTTTGGCTCAGGCGGCTTTGTCTGGTATAAATGGCGACGGACTGGATGATACAATCAGGAAAGCCGTTGAAAAGTTTGGTGCAGACCGCGTAGGTATTTTTATCGGTTCCTGCGACAATGGATCTGAGGCATCCCTTTCGGCATTGCGTTGTTTTAAAGAAACGGGCAAGTATCCAGAAGGTTATGTCCTGGATATGCAGCGTGCTGATTTCCCCGCAAGGTTTATTGCGGAACGTTATGGAATCAAGGGCACGATTCTTGTTCATTCCACAGCTTGTGCATCTAGTGCCACCGCTTTCATTTCTGCCCGAAATAGTCTCTATGCCGGTCATTGTGACGTGGCGATTGTGGGCGGGGTGGATATTTCCTCGTTACCGGTCATTCTCGGGTTTGCATCGTTAGAAGCGATGAGCGATCAGCCTACCAATCCTTTTAGTGCAAATCGTTCAGGTCTGACCCTGGGCGATGCGGCAGCCTTCTTTGTGGTGACCAGGGAGCCTTGCCCGGAACTGTGTGCAGAGCCGACCTTGAAGGTGATTGGTTGTGGTGAAAGTGCCGATGCCGACCATATTACGGCACCCCGGGCCGATGGAATGGGTGCTGTTCAGGCGATGCATACCGCTCTTGAAGATGCCGGAATTTCAGCGGATCAGATTGGCTATGTGAATCTGCATGGTACTGGAACCAGGTTGAACGATTCCATGGAAAGCAAGGCCATTGCCAAGGTGTTCGGCTCCGAAGAAAATGGGGCGTCTGTCCCGGTAAGTTCCACAAAGGCCTTGACCGGTCATTCTCTGGGGGCTGCCGGTGCTCTAGAGATTGCGTTCTGTTGCATGTCCCTAAAAAATGGGGGAGTGTTGCCTGCTCATCTGAATGATGGGGTGGTGGATCCGGCATTCCCTGCGGTTCATCTCGTGGCTCCTGGCGAAATTGCCAACGGGTTGAAGTATTGTATGAGCAACTCCTTTGCCTTTGGCGGATGTAACGTTTCGCTTATTGTAGAAAACGGCTAAGATGTAGGAATACTGATGATTGAAGAATTCAAGACAAGAGACTCCGTCAGTGAACTTGTGCCCCACAAGGGTAAAATGCTTCTGCTGGACCGAGTCCAGAGCTATAGCCTAGAAGAGATTTCCATATCCACGGAAATTGATATTCGCAAGGACTGCATGTTCTATGATGAAAATCTAGGCGGTGTGCCCGCCTGGATTGCCTTTGAATATATGGCGCAGAGTATTTCCGCTCTGTCGGGAATTTATGGACGTTCCAAAGGCGAAAAACCGAAGGTCGGTTTTATTATGAGCGTGTCTAGTTTCAAGACTGATATTCCTGTGTTTAAGACGGGGGATACTGTCGTGGTAAAAGTTCGCCAGACCATCCGCATGGATATGGCGGTAACATTTGATGGATCCGCTTCGGTAGACGGAAAGCAGGTCGTTGCTGCAACGTTGAATACCGTAGAGGTTCCTGATCCCAAGGCGTCCTTGGGTTTGTGAGTGTGTAGAGGGTAAAATGGATAATAATAAGACTGAAAATGCTAAGAGTGTATTGGTTACTGGAGCCAGTGGCGGAATTGGACTTGCCATTGTCGAAGCCTTGGCCAATGCCGGATACACCGTGGTGGCTCATTACAATCGAAATGCGGCTCCCGTTGATGCCTTGGCCGAAAAGATTCGCGCCAATGGCGGTTGTGTTCGTACTCTGCAATTTGATATCAGCAATCGCGAGCAGTGCAAGGATGTAATCGAAAAGGACATTGCCGAAAATGGCGTTTATTATGGCGTTGTGACCAATGCCGGTGTCTGTGCCGATATGCCTTTCCCCGCCATGACCGGCGAGTTCTGGGACAAGGTGATCGATACCAACCTGAACGGTTTTTATAATGTGATGTTCCCCATTGTAATGCCCATGTGCCGCAAGCGTCGTGGACGTATTGTGACCATTTCTTCTGTGTCTGGCGTTATCGGTAATCGTGGCCAGGTAAACTACAGCGCATCAAAGGCTGGCCTTATCGGAGCCACAAAGGCTTTGGCCACCGAACTGGCTAGCCGTAACATCACGGTGAATAGCGTCGCTCCTGGCATCATTGAAACCGAAATGATCAAGGATGCCCCTCTGGATATGATCTTGCCGGCAGTTCCCATGAAACGTGTGGGCAAACCTGAAGAAGTGGCCGCCACGGTTGTGTTCTTGCTTTCTGATGGAGCTGCCTATATTACCCGCCAGGTAATTTCTGTAAATGGAGGTTTGGCATGAGTCGTAGAGTTGTCGTTACCGGTGGTTCCTGCATTTCTTCCCTCGGCATGGAACTGGATGAAATCTTCACTAGCCTAAAGTCTTTGAAGAATCGCATTGTCCGTATGGAAGATTGGGATAAGTATACCCAGATGAACACTCGTCTGGCTGCACCCATTCTTTATGACTTGCCGGAATACCCCCGCAAGAAAATCCGTGGTGCCGGTCGCGTGGGACTCCTGGCTTTGGCCTCTGCCGACAAGGCAATGCAGGTGGCTGGCCTCACTGGCGATACCGAACTTTTAAAGTCTGGCCGAGTGGGTGTGGCTTACGGTTCTTCTATGGGTAGCGTCAATCCTCTGATGGATTTCTTCTCCATGTTGAATCCTCCCTACGATTGCTCCAAGATTACAGCTACCACTTATATCCGCTCTATGCCCCAGACTTGCGCCGTGAATATCAGCGTGTTCTTTGGCATGACTGGACGTCTGATTACCACCAATACCGCATGCACCAGCGGAAGCCTTTCTATCGGTTACGCTTACGAAGCCATTAAGTATGGCATGCAGGATGTGATGGTGGCTGGCGGTGCCGACGAACTGGATCCTACAGAATCTGCAGTCTTTGATACCTTGTTCGCAACTAGCGTCAAGAACGATACTCCGGAACTGACTCCTGCCGCCTATGACAAGGATCGTGACGGTCTGGTCATTGGCGAAGGTGCCGGTACCTTGGTGCTTGAAGAATATGAACACGCCAAGGCCCGTGGCGCGCACATCTATGCAGAACTGGTGGGCTTCGGGCACAATACCGATGGCGACCACATTACCCAGCCCAAGAAGGAAACCATGCAGCATGCCCTGGAACTTGCTCTTCTGGATTCCGGTGTTGCTCCCGAAGCCATTGGCTACGTGAACGGTCATGGCACTGCTACCCATCATGGAGATATTGCCGAAAGCTGGGCCACTTACGGTGCCTTCAGGAATCGGGCCGTTCCTCTATCCAGTCTCAAGAGCTACATCGGTCACTCCCTCGGTGCCTGTGGCGGCATTGAAGCCTGGCTTGGCATCAACATGATGAATCGTGGCTGGTTCAGCCCCAATCTTAACTTGAAGAACGTGGATCCGGAATGCGCTCCCCTGGATTACATTACCGGTTCCGGTCGCGAAATGGATGTGGAATACTTTATGTCCAACAACTTCGCTTTCGGCGGTATTAATACTTCGCTGATTTTCAAGAAAGTCTAATTAAGAAATGGACCTTAAAAAGGCTGCGGTTCTTTTTGAACAGCAGCCTTTCTTCATATGGGATAAAACGTCTTTTAGCCTTCTAGTTTTTTATTTACCAGCGCGATAATCTTGTCCCTTTCGCCACACCAGTTGGGGGCGATCAGCAGTTCGCTGGGGCTTTCACCGCTAAAACGTTCGATGGCTGTTTCGGTTCCGATAATCTTGATCATTTCTGCAACGGCGTCGCAGTATTCCTCGAATGTCAGGAGGGTAATCTGTCCGTTGGCGTAATCCTCGGCCATGGCTGTTCCCACCACGATATGCAGGGGGTGAATTTTCACGGCGGCCAGATGCAGGTCGCGAACCACTTGGGCCGTGCGCTTGAAGTCGTCCATGGTTTCGCCGGGGAGGCCTACGATGACATGGGTCGTCACGCAGAGACCTGCTGCCTGGCAACGGGCGACTGCGTCTTCGAATTCCGCCAGAGTATGTCTACGGTTAATGCCAGCCAATGTCAAGTCGCTGGCTGTCTGCAGTCCGATTTCCACGATTATGGGTTTCTTCTTGTTTAGAGACGCCAGGTAGTCCACCTTGTCCTGTTCCAGGCAATCGGGGCGGGTTCCGATGGCGAGACCGGCAATTTCCGGATGCTTGATGATGGGGCCGATAATCCCCTTTAAGTGTTCCAGGGGTGCGTGGGTATTTGTATAAGGCTGCAGATAAGCCAAAATACCGGCGTTGGGGTACTTGTCCCTCAGTTTCGGCACGAATTTTTCCAGTTGTTCCTGGATGCTGACCTTGGCTTGGTCAAAAACAGGGCTGAAACTGCGGTTGTTGCAGTAAGAACAGCCCGAAAAACCCTTGGTACCATCCAAATTAGGACAGTTCATGCCTCCGTTAAGAGGAAGTTTCCTCACTTTTAGGTAGTTCGGGAACAATTTTGCTAACAAGTCACGGTAAGGCGTGTAGTTCATACTTGAATAATAGCTTAAAAATGATGCAAATGTCGCAACAGATAATGCTCTTTGACGTAATAATTAAGGTTAGACATGACGTATTTCGTTAAATTGTATTTATATTTCCTTGTGGTATGGGATGAAACGAGGAAATATTGAAGCTATTTCGTCTATTTACATCGGCTTTTTTGTGCATTCTTGCATTATTTCTTGCAAGCGTCCTTTTTGGATGCAAGAAAGACGAGTCCGTCATACTCCGTTCGAACCCTGTACCGCCCCCCAAGGATACTGTCGTTATTGTTCCCGTTGATACTGTTCCTGCTCCTGCCGATACAGTAGTTGATTCTGTCGAAACACCTGTCGATACGGTTCCTGCGGTTGATACCGTGGCTCCCGTGCCACCGCCAAAGGTCGAGGCGAAGCCTATTTCCAAAAAGAAGATTACCCTTATTACGTCTCAGAAAAAATCTAATAACAGTGCCGTCGATTCCCTGGCCCTTTTGCCTGTGCCTACCGAACCGGATTCCGCCATGGTGGCTCTTTGCAGCGACGTGGGTGAGAACGAATTCTGCGATCTTCGCGACGGTAAGCGCTACGATATTGTTGTCATTGGCCGTCAGACCTGGTTCCGTCGTAATCTTGCTTACGAAGCAGAAGGCAGCTGGTGTCCCAACGATCAGGAAGAAAACTGCACTCTTTACGGTAGACTTTATCAGTGGAGTTCCGCCAATTCTTGCCCCGAAGGGTGGCATCTTCCCACGATGAGGGATTTTACCATTCTTCATGATTATGTGCTCAAGAAGAATGCCGGTCAAGAAGGTGTTGGAACGAGCCTCAAGACTATTGTCGGCTGGAATGACGATGATATGGGTGAGGTCCCTGTGGGTACAAACCGTTATGGCTTTGGTGCAAAACCTGCCGGCTATCGCGACAATCGTGGACTCTACGTGTCCGTTGGCGATGAAGCCAATTTCTGGACCTCACACGAAATCATCGGTGAAAACAGGGCTTCTTACTGGAACCTCTACTACGGCAACCAGGACTTCATCGGATCTTACGTTGGTCTGAAAACCTCCGCCATGTCCGTCCGTTGCATCAAGGACTAAGCCCTGGATAGCCTAGAAAAGACGTTGTTCCAATACCTGAATCAAAAGGCCTTTGTGAACTGCAAGTGAAGCCTGCGTTACAAGGTGACGGAAGCTAATTCTTCGCCGGTTTCAAGATGGTGGATGCTGAACTTGCCGTTGTCGTAGAAACCGAAGGTGGGTGGGTTGCCGCCCTTGGGCAGACTGGTTGATCCGGGATTTACCATGAGCACGCCCTTGAAGTTCCTTTGCAACTGGTAAATGTGTGTATGGCCATAAAGATAGGCGTCAATGGGGCGGTCTTCTTTAAGGGTGGGTTCCAGCTGAGAAAGTGCGTTAGACGGGAAACATTCCGGCATAAAAATATGGCCATGGCTTAGGAACAAGCGCACGGGTCCATCTTCAACTACGGCATATTCATCTTCGATCTTGATGAAGTCCAGCATCATCAAGTCAACGTCGGCATCGCAGTTGCCGCGGGCGGCTACAATCTTATCCGCATAAGGTCGCAACGCTTCCACAACTCCCATGGGACCGTGTCCTTCGGGCAGCGGGTTACGTGGCCCGTGATAAAGAGTGTCTCCCAGCAAGAAAATCTTGTCGCAGCCGAACTTTTCGAAGAAGGACAATGCCTGTCGTGCTGCGATTGCAGAACCATGAATATCAGAAAGAATTAAAGCACGCATACGAAGCAAAAGTAAATAATTAACAGTGAACAGTGAATAGTGAAGAGTGAATAGTGAATAGTGAAGAGTGGGGGTCTGCGTGTCATCCTGAGCGAAGTCGCGAAGCGACGAAGTCGAAGGATCTAGTGACGTAGATATGAATTAATAAGCCAGGTGCAATCGGCGCGATTAGTTACCTGAAAGGAGCCGCAGGCTCCGCCCTCATACCTCCCGTCTACTACCTACTGCCTACTACCTACTACCAGCTCTCTCATCCGTTTAGTGCCACGATTCCGCTCACGGCCATATACGCATACACGATTTTCTTTAGCACCTTGTGGGGAATTTTCTTGAAAACCTTGCCGCCGATAAAAGCTCCAAGAATCACGGCGGCCAAACCGTAAACGTAGGCGGCTCCTACTGCAGGTGTTACGAATCCGTTTGTCGCTCTAAAGAACGTCATCATTAGGTTCCCTAGGGCGAAATACACCTGACTGTGGGCGATGTACTTTTCCTTGGTCTCGCAAGATGCCAAAAAGTAGAGCACTGCTGGCGGCCCCTGCATGGCGAACAGGCCTCCCATGACTCCAGAAATAATCCCTAGGACTGCCTGGACGAAAATGGTGGGCTTCAGCTTGATTTTTTCGCTGATAAAGAAGAAGTAGATGCTGATGGCAATTAGAATTACCCCCAGCACATGTTTCAGCATCTTGTCATCGAAGTTTGCCACGGCCCCTACAGCAAAAAAGCTGACTACGGCAAAAATGGCCAGGATGGGCAAAACTTCTTTCCAGACGATGAACTTTCTCATTCGCAGGGCCACGACGATGGACATGGAACCTGCCAACATACCCGATAGGGCTGTAGCTTCTCCATAACTGGGCAGTAGGTGGGGGAGGATTGTCATCACGAAAATGCCGAACCCGAAACCGCTGACCCGCTGGATGAAGCTACCCATGCAGCTAATGCCTACCAGTATGAGAATGTAATGTATTTCCATTATCAATCTCAAATTTAAAAATCTTACTATAATTTTGCATAGAATAAGAGGGAAATATGAAAATGCAAAAAATTTTATATTCATTTTTGCTGCTAGTTGCAGTTATGTGTTTTTGGGCCTGCGGGGATGATAACGGATCCTCCGCGGAGAAGGGCGATTCTCCAAATCGTCAAGGATTGAATGTGGTTTCTGCAAAATCGGATCTTGATTCCTGCAAGAAATCCATGGAAGGAGTGATGTCCTATGTGACTAGTACGGGGGAATTGCTCCTTTGCCTGGAAGGGGATTGGAAGACCTATGGCGTAAGTAAAATTCCCGTATATGAGTCAAGCGATGGTAAGGATGGCTCCGACGGAAAAGATGGAACCGACGGATCTGATGGCAAGGATGGTTTAGATGGTAAGGATGGCACCGACGGTACTGACGGCAAGGACGGTGTGGACGGCAAGGATGGTGTGGATGGTCTAAGCTGTTCTGGTGAATACCGCGATGACGAAAAGGGCATCGATATTTACTGTGGCAAGGATTTTGTGGGAACGATCTGGAATGGAACCAATGGCCAGGCCGGTAGCAATGGTGGTACCACTGCAAGTATTGATTTTAATAAGGCCGAACATGTGGAAATTGGCGATACCGTATGGAGTTATTCCGATTCCTTGTTGATTCGTATTAGCGATAACGATATCCTGGCTAAAAAGGAAACCGTTGAAGTTACTGTGACCAGTACCTCTGATTCCAAGGGAATTGTGCTGACTGCAGAACTTAGGGACGGTTTCTACTATGCCATGCTGTTCTTCGCTCAGAAGAGTTCTGGATCCAGGACGATCAAGGTGCAGGATGGGGATAACGTGGTTATTAGCTACAAGGATGAAAACCCTGAAAGAGTCATTAAACGCAATGTAGCCTTTATCCTAGCTTCCAGGAATGAACGGGACTTCATCTCCCTGGATAAACCTTGGTATTACGGGGACAGTGCCGAAGTGGTTGTTACCGTTAACGATAAGAATGCCGAAGGAGATTCCATACAGGTATCCATGATTTTGTGCTATAACGACGGCTATGAATGTCATTATACAGAAAATGAGGGCGGCTTCGGTACCTATGACGCCCATCTCAAGCTTGCTGGTGCAGGTGGCCTTTATAAAGGAAGTTTTTTTGTTGTGAATGAAGGTAAGAATCACGATAACTACTTCTATTCTGATCCTGCGAAAATTTTGACAGTTGATGTGCGATATACCTTTAAAGATGAAAAAAAGACATTTGAAAACGTAACTGTCTACTGGAAGAAAAATGCCGATAGCCGAGTGGAGTTTGATGCGGATCGATATAACCAGGCTTCCAAGGGACATTTCTATGTCTATGACGAAGGTTGCGGTAAGGACTCCGTAGAGGTGACTATCTCCAGTAAGGTGAAGGGCGATGAAATCAGCGCTGTTGCTTACAGATATAAGGATTACTTCTATGGAGAATTCCTTATGAATGGCCTCAAGAATGATGGTGTTCTGGCCATCGATGAAAAGGACACCATTCTTATCCAGTATAAAGACGCAACGTTAGGGACTGTATCAAAGGATATGGCCAAGGCTGGATTCGCTCTTTATGCAACGGTATCTTTCGGTGATTCCCTGTATATGGATGTTACTGACAAGGCCGTCTTGAAACTGGTGGATGAAAGCCTTACCGAAAATGATGCGGTGACCATCCGGGTTTCGTCAGAATCTGATTTTTATGGCGTACTGGTTGATATGTATACGGTTCCCGGTGGAGATGGTACGGAACGTATCGGTTACGTTGAATTCACGAAGGATCCCGAGGTTGTAAATGTAGAGAACTTCGAGAAAAAAGTCTTTGTGAAGGATAAGGAAACTCTCCGTGCGTCCTATTCCACCAATCGATTGGCTTCCTCGACCAAGTGGTTTGAGGCTAAGGCCTTCTGGGCCGACAAGAATACGTGCTTTATAGACAAGCGTGATGGCAGAGCCTATAAATTCGTTACCATGGGAGACCAGGTTTGGATGGCGGAAAATCTTGCGTACGGAGATGGAAAATTCTACGATAACGATTCTATCAAGTACAGTTCTTACGGAAAGCTTTACACCTGGGCGCAGGCTTTAGATACTGCAGAAGCGATTTGCGCATCGAGTCGTTGTAAAATAGAACGCCCGTATAAGGGTGCTTGCCCTTCTGGTTGGCATTTGCCGAGTCTGGATGAGTTCAAAACCCTTCTTAGTTTTGTGAGTGGTTTCTCGGAATATGGTTCAACGACATCTCTCCTGAAGACATCCTATGGATGGACAAGTTATGCAGGCGTCGAAAGTGGCAAGGACCGCTGGGGCTTTGGCGTTTTCCCCATAGGGTATTATTCCAGTTCATCAGATTTTAAAAACAAGGGCGAGCGTGCGTATTTCTGGCTGGATGAAGATGTCTCTACGACTATAGCCAAGACTATGTATTTCTCTAATTCTTCGGACGTAATTCTTGATACGGAAGAGTATAAGACGTATGGCTACTCTATTCGATGCGTCAAGGATGAGTAAATTGAGCCTCCAGGGGCAGTTTGCCCCCTTTCAATGTTATAAAACAGAGTTTTCTTTAATCTTTATCCTTTTACGCTTTCCGCTAAACGTGTTTTTTATCTTCTTTTGCCAAAACCTTTATCCTTTAACCTTTATCCTTTCACCTAAATGTGCTATATTTATGACGTAAATTTTTCAACACCTTATTAAGGAAGGTAAAATCATGGCAAGAAAGAAGATTGCACTCGTTGGTGCTGGTCAGATTGGTGGTACTATGGCTCTCGTCCTCGCTCAGAAGCAGCTGGGTGACGTGGTCCTCATCGATATTCCGATGACTGAAGGTATGCCGAAGGGTAAGGCTCTCGACATTATGGAAGGCCGCTCCGTTATGGGCACTTCCTGCAACCTCTCCGGTTCTACCAACTATGACGATATCGCTGGTGCAGACGTCGTTATCGTTACCGCTGGCGTTCCCCGTAAGCCGGGCATGAGCCGTGATGACCTCCTGGGCATCAACTGCGGCGTTATCAAGGACGTGGGCCTCAAGATCAAGGAACTCGCTCCGAACGCATTCGTTATCGTTATCACCAACCCGCTGGACGCAATGGTGTACAACATGCAGAAGGTTACCGGCTTCGATTCCTCCAAGGTGATCGGTATGGCTGGCGTTCTCGACTCTTCTCGTCTCGCTTGCTTCGTTGCTATGGAACTGGGCGTTTCTGCTGAAGACGTTAAGGCAATCGTTATGGGCGGCCACGGTGACACCATGGTTTCCCTCTATGACTGCGTTTCCGTCGGTGGCATTCCTCTGCCGCAGCTCATGAGCAAGGAAAAGTTCGACGAACTTGCTGCTCGTACTGCTAACGCTGGTGGCGAAATCGTTTCTCTCCTCGTCCGCGGCTCTGCATTCTACAGCCCGGCAACTTCCGCTATCAAGATGGCTGAAGCTTACCTCCTGGACAAGAAGAGCGTTCTTACCTGCGCTGTCAAGCTGGACGGCGAATATGCTGGTAAGGGCAAGGGCCTCTACTGCGGCGTTCCCTGCGTGATCGGCGCAAACGGTGTCGAAAAGATCTTCGAAGTGAAGATGAACGACGCTGAAATGGCTGCCTTCGAAAAGTCTATCGAAGCTTGCAAGAAGAACGCTGAATGGGTTGACGCTAATACTTAATTATTAGCCCCTTCGT
This sequence comes from Fibrobacter sp. UWH1, assembly GCF_002210365.1. NCBI lineage: Bacteria > Pseudomonadati > Fibrobacterota > Fibrobacteria > Fibrobacterales > Fibrobacteraceae > Fibrobacter > Fibrobacter sp. UWH1. Next base: position 245 of record NZ_MWQG01000007.1, on the reverse strand, counting down.
GTAAAAAGGACCTGCCTTAAAGGGCAGGTCTTTTTTTAGTTTGTAGAATATGTTCTTTTTTTACATTGTCTGCAATTGTATTATTTTTGTTGTATTTTTGTAATACCTTATATAAAGTGTCTTAATAAAGTGTTTTACTTTGAATTGAAAAAAATGTATAAATTGTGTTGATTTTGTTCGTGTATTATATGGCGATTTCTAATCGCTAACGCATAATGTTGAACTTTTTCAAAAGATACTCATTT